>CAIOSS010000354.1 GCA_903860995.1 uncultured delta proteobacterium
CGCCCGTGCAGGTCGCGCAGCTCGACCGGGCCACCGGCGCCGTGCTCGAGAGCACCCCCCTCCCCGGCGTCGAGACCCCGCAGGCGTGGGCCTTCTCGTTCTGGGGCGGGGACTTCTACCTCTACACCGCGCCGTCGGCCCTCAGCCCGGGGCGCACCACCAACGTCACCCGCTACCGCCCGTCGGACGGGTCCATCGACCCGCGGTACATGACCAACATCGGGTTCCGCATCGTGGGCGCCGGCGTCTCGACCTGCGCCCCCATCGCGCCGCCGCCGTAGCGCCACCTTCGGCGATCAGAACCCCGCGAGGTCGTCGCGCACGACCCGCTGGGCGCCGTGGCGGAGTTCCGCGGGCAGGGGTGCTGCGCGCGATCGCGCGGGTGAACTCCGGCGCCGCGAGGGCGTCGAGCGAGGTCACCCGCCCGTCGCGCACCTCGATCCTCACGAGGCTCTGCGGTGATGGGGCGGACGTGCCGACGAGCGCCCGCGGCGACGGAAGATCGCCTCGAGCTCGGCGTCGGCGAGGACCTCGGTCTCGCGGCCGACGGTGACCGGGTGCAGCGAGAGGTGCCCGAAGGCGATCTCCTTGCCTGGCTCGCGCCGCGCCACGCTGCCTCGGTCCGACATGGATCAACACCTCTTGACTCCACTGCGACACGAACACGGTCCGCTCCGCGGCGAACCGGGCGGAGCCGACGCGGTCGTTCATCGGCGACCTCACCGCTTCCGGGAAGCGCTGGCAGCGCGTGGCTGCACGCGAACGCCGAGGTAGCCGGCAACCAGCTTGCGTAGCTCGCGTTCGAAGCGAGCGCTTTCGAGGAGCTCGGGCCGGAAGACGAGCGCGTGGTCGGTCAGTGCGTCGAGCGCGGTCACCAGCACGTGAGCGGTCATCGAGGCATCGGCCACGTCGAGCTCGTGCCGCCGGAGAGAGATCCACTCGGCGAGCGCATCGGCGGTCCGTCGGTTCAGGCGGTCGAAGACCTCGAGCGCCCCGATGCGTGGCAGCTCGACGAGCACCGCCCGAAAGAGGGGCGCATCGGCCCGCGCCGCATCGAGCGCCGCGCGAACGATGGCATCGATGCCTTCCTCGAGCGGCGCGTCGGCGAGCGTCCCTCCGAGCTCGACGAGGCGGTCGCCCATCTCCTCGGCAAGCCGAACGACCAGCGCGTGCACCAGCGCGTCCTTGTTGGGGAAGTACTGGTAGAGGCTGCCGACGCTCACCCCTGCCTCGCGCGCCACGCGGTTCGTCGAGAGCCCGTGCCATCCATCCTGGACCAGAATGCGAGCGGTCGTGCGAATGAGCGCCTCGACGAGCGCCTTGCTCCGCTCCTGCCCGGGCACCTTCCTCGACACGATCGACTGTTTTTTCACCATAATGAACTGACTTTGTATCTCACGTACGGCGCGAGCCTGACGCGAGCCTGGCGCGAGCTGAAGACGCGAGCTTTCTTCCGTATTGTACGGTTCATGACCTCCCAGAAGCGAGTCGCCTCGGTCGACGTCCTGCGCGGCGTGTGCCTCCTCGGCATCACTGGTGATGAACATCCAGTCGTTCGCGATGCCGCACGCGGCGTACCTGAACCCGACGCTGTTCGGCTCGCTCGCGGGGGCCGACGGCGTCGCCTGGGCGCTCGGTCGCCTGTTGTTCGACTTCAAGTTCCTGAGCCTCTTCTCGATGCTCTTCGGCGCGTCCCTCATCCTTGCGGGCGAGGAGACGCGGCCCCTCCGGCGGCTGTTGTGGCTCGTCGTGTTCGGCCTCGTGCACGCCTACGGGGTCTGGTACGGCGACATCCTCTTCACCTACGGGGTCGTCGGGGTCGTCGTGCTGGGCGCGAGGCGCTGGAGCCCGCGACGCCAGCTGGCCGTGGGCGTGACGCTCCTCGTCGTCTCGACGGTACTGGTCGCGCTCGTCGCCCTCTTCTTCGATGCGCTCCCGGGTTCGTTCGTCGAGTCGATCGCGAAGCACCTCGATGCCCGGAGCATCGCCGCGGAGGTGACCGCGTACCGCAGCGGCTGGCTCGCGCAGACGCCGCTACGCGCGGCGCTGTCGTTCGAGGGGCAGACCTCGGGCCTCCTGCTGGAGACGGGCTGGCGCGCGGCGGGGTGCATGCTGGTCGGCATGGCCGCGACGCGGCGGCGGGTGTTCGATGGCTCCGTTCCCGTGTGGCCGTGGGTGCCGCTCGGCCTCGCATCCGGCCTCGCCATCACGGGGGCCGGGATGGTGCTCGCCTGGACCCAGGACTTCCGCGTGAAGCCGTGGCTCTTCGCCCAGGCGCTCCATGAACTCGGCGCGATTCCCCTCTCGATGGCCATCGGCCTCTCCGTGGTGGCGCTGGCGAACCGCTACTCCGGCGCCGCCGCCGTCGAGAGCGTCGGACGCCTCGGCCGGGTGGCCTTCACCGCGTACCTGATGCACTCGCTGGTCGGGACCTGGGTGTTCGGCGGGCAGGGCCTCGGCCTCTTCGGGACGTGGAGCCGAACGACGCTGCTGGTCGTCCCTCTTGCGGTCTGGATCGTCCAGATCGGCCTGGCCCGGCTGTGGACCGCCCGGTACCGCGTCGGACCGGTCGAGGCGCTCTGGCGCGGGCTTGCGCGCGGGGAGTTCTCCGTCGGTCGTGTCACCGCGACGCCCTCGAGTCCGCCCGCGTTCGCTCGGATGCCCGAGCCGTAAGCCGCTGCGTCTCGTCGTCGGCGCTGAGGGCGGTGGTGCGATCGGAGGTGCAGGAGATGCCCCCGGCGCTGCAATGCATCAGGGATTCGAGGTTGGCGTCGCTCTCTCTCTCCCCCCCCCCTCCGCGGTTATCGGTCGGGCCCGCGCGCGAGCCACCGGCCCAGCGTCACGAAGGTGTCGCGGGCGGCCTCGAGGGCGTCGCGGTGACACGACCGACG
>CAIOSS010000355.1 GCA_903860995.1 uncultured delta proteobacterium
GTCCCGCCGCTCGGTGATGACGTAGCCGGCCGAACAGCCCACGTGCTCGGTGAGGGCCTGCGTGTTCTTCAGGTCGCCCTTCTTGTCCTTCTGCTCGGCTACAGGGACGTTCATCGCCTCGAAGTCCGCGTAAACCGCGAAGGGTGCCGGCATCTGCTTCTCGATCGCTGTGAAGCGGAGCTGGGCTTCGTCGGGCTTGGGCATCCGAACCGGCTGCGCCTCGTCGTCGCCGCAGAGGCCGCGGCAGTCGTGGTCGTGGATCTCCATGAGCTTGGCGGAGCGGGTTGAGTAGAGGCAGCGCCGGCAGACTTCGACGGCGCCGTTGCCGGTGGCCAGCTCGTTGCTGATGAGGCGGCTCAGGTCCTTGATGTAGAGATAGTGACCGGGGTTTGAGTCACCGCCGTTGTCGAGCAAGAGGAGGTCGACCTTCTGCCCGCCGCGGTTGAGCCCGTCGACGTAGCGCGGCATGATGGCCCCGTCGGCGTATCCGAAGACCGAGAGGGAGATTTGCGGGTTCTGGCGCTCGAACCGCTGGAAGACTCGCTTGGTCGCCATGACCGGGAACTCGATGCCGCGCATGTCGATCTCGCCCTCGAACTCGCGGTAGTTCGTCACGCGGTCGGCGTTGGCCTTGGGCGGGTGGATGGCCGCCAGCACGCTCCACAGGAAGCATTTCTCGTCGAACTCCTTGGTGTTGCCCGGGATGCTGTTCTTGACGTTGATACACGCCTTCTTGTTAGCGATGAGCGCGGGGGTCTTGACCCAACTCGCGCCGCGGATGGGGCGGTAGCGGTTGCCGCCGATGACGAGACGGAGGACCTCTTTCATCCGCCAGCCGCTGCCCTTGTGGGCCTCAAACTCTGCCGCTTTGGTGGCTAGCTCTTGGAGCTGCGAGTCCACGAAGGTGGGGACGTCTTCGACCGTTAGGATGACGCCGTTTTTGGCCTGATGGTGGAAGGTGGTCGTCTTCTCTTCGCCGTATTTCTCATACTCGACCTCGACGCTGATAGCTACCTTGACCGCCCCCTGCTTGCGGATGTCGAGGTCGAGGCGCTTGACTGTTGCGGCGGTGGCGTTGGTAAGGAAGACCTCCACGCTAGAGCGCTCTTCGTCGGTGATGGGTGCCGTCTCCCAGTCCCAGGCGCTCCAGCCGCGGGCTATCTCGGCTTCCTTGAAGACGTGCTCCGTCGGCGTGGGCGCGGGGGGCTCAGGCCCGAAGCCACTGTCGGCGAGAATCTGGTCGACGTCGGTGTCGGTGAGCTGGATGGGGGCCGCCGGTGGCGCGAGTGCTGCGCCGGAGGCCACTGGGGCAGCTTTGCCGGCCTTCTTGATGGCACGGCGCTTGGCGTTCTTTTTCGCATTCTTGCCCGTCCCTGGCGCGGGCTCGGCGGGCGCGATTGGTGGAGCGGTTGGTGGAGTGGGCTTCGCTTGCGGGGCCAGTCGGGAAGACCCTGGCGCTGCGGCCTGCTGTTCAATCAGGGTGTTGAGTGCCGCCATGGAGCGGCGGAGCTCCTCGCCGCTGAGGACGCCCTCCCGGTAGAGGGCGATGAGTTCCGAGTGTGTAGACATTGTTGCGCTCCTGTGGTCGCGCTATAGGAGGGCGAGAGAATCTTCTCGTGATGTTATTAACACCGTGTGCTGTCACGCTAGTTTGACGGCTGTGTATA
>CAIOSS010000356.1 GCA_903860995.1 uncultured delta proteobacterium
GAGACTTCGATTTCACCCATCCCCGCGCCGTGCTCGACATGAGCCCGCGCAGCCCCGGCGAGGGCGGCGCGCGCCCGGTGTACGACTACCCCGCGCGCTTCACCCTCGGGGTGTACGACGACGACGCCCACGTGTACCGGCCCCACCACGGCCAGCGCCGCGCGCGGGTGCGCGCCGAGGAGACGCAGGTCGAGAACAAGGTCGGCCACGGGCGCAGCACGGTGACGGGCTTCTGGCCCGGTCGCGGCCTCACGATGACCGGGCACCAGCGCGCCGACCTCGACCGCAACTATGTGCTCACCAACGTGCAGCACCACGTCGCGGCCTGGGGCGACATCCCCGACGACATCCGCGAGAGCGAGCACGTGAAGACGCTGCTCCGGAGCATCGATCCGGAGATGGAGAGCATCCCCGGCGGCGGCGCGGCGGTCGCCACGCGCTACTGGAACCGCTTCGAGTGCGTGCCCTCGGACACGCCCATCCGGCCGGAGCGGGACACCCCGCGGCCGCTGGTGCACGGGCCGCAGACGGCGCTGGTGATCGCGGCGCCGGGCGAGGACGAGGAGGAGATCTCGACGGACTTCCACGGGCGCATCCTGGTGCGCTTTCACTGGGACCGCCCGGAGCTGCGCGGGTCGTCGCAGGCCGGGTCGAAGTCGTCGTGCTGGATGCGCGTCGCGCAGAGCTGGGCGGGCGCGGCGTGGGGCTCGATGTTCATCCCGCGCATCGGGATGGAGGTGGTGGTGACCTTCCTGGAGGGCGACCCCGACCGGCCGCTCGTCACCGGCTGCGTCTACAACGGCGAGAACAACACGCCGTACCCGCTGCCCGCGGAGAAGACCAAGAGCACCATCAAGACGAGCTCGTCGAAGGGCGGCCAGGGGTTCAACGAGCTGCGCTTCGAAGACCTCAAGGACAGCGAGCAGATCTTCATCCACGCGCAGCGCGACATGGACTCCGTGGTTCGCCACGACCAGACGCTGGTGGTGGGCCACGACCGCACGAAGACCATCCAGGGGATGGAGCACGTGACGGTGCAGAAGGACCGCATCACCAGCATCGTGCAGAACGACTCGCTCGACGTGGAGGGCAACAGCTCCATCGCGGTGCACGGCGGCGCGGGCGCGTCGCTGCGGGTCGACACGCACTTTGCGGTCACCGCGGAGTCGAGCATGGGCTTCAAGGTGGGTGAGTCGAGCATCATGCTCCTGCCCAACAAGATCACGATCAACTCCCCGACGATCCACATCATCGGCGGCTCGCTCGTGAACATCAACGGCGCGCTGGTGAAGATCAACTGCGGCGAGACGGCGACCAACACCATCTCGGTGCAGGAGACCGCGGCGGCCGCCGCGGTGAACCTCCAGGGAAGCGCGGGCGGCCTGCTGGCCAAGCTCAAGGGCATGATCGACCCGGCGAAGCTGGGCGAGCAGGTGAGCGGCGCGCTCAAGAAGCTGCTCGCCAAGGCGGGGGTGCCCGACAAGATCTCCGAGCGCCTGCAGGGCCTCGCCAAGACGACCGTGACGGAGCTCGCGTCGGCCCTGAAGGAGGGGCGCAAGCCCAACTTCGGGGTCATCAAGGACGCGGCGCTCAAGGCCGGCGAGGAGGCCATCACGGAGGGCGTGAAGGGCCTCGTGGGAGAGGCCTTCAAGAGCCTGGAGAACAACCCGCGGGTGAAGAGCAGCCCGCTGCTCACCGGGCTCGTGAAGGAGCTCAAGGGTGTGACCACCACCGCGGCCACCTGGGGCACGCTGCGCGCGGTCGGGCTCGACCAGGGCATGGCGCGCGACCCCTTCTGGACGGTGTTGAAGAAGCGCAACGGGGCCGACGTTTCGGCCTTCCTCAAGGGGCCCGCGCTCACGGCGGGGCGCGAGGTGCTTCAGGGCTGGATCGACGGGCGGGGCCTGCCGCCGCAGGCGGCCAAGCTGGCGGCGCAGGCGATGAAGCAGCTCGACAAGGTCATCGGCAAGCAGGTCGACCGGCTGTTCCTGCCGGGCTGAGCGCGACGCCGTGCTGGTCATCCGCCGCGCACAGATGGACGCCCTCGCCCGGTCGGCGATGGAGCCCTTCGTGGAGAACGTCATCGGGCACCTCCGTCGGGTGTGGCCCGAGGAGTGCGCGGCCATGGGCGAGGAGGGCCTCGAGGCCTTCGTCGCCCATGGCATGGCGAAGTGCGAGCGATACGAGATCGAGACCGAGTACGACGTCGGCCGCTACTGCGACCTGATGCTGCTGCTCACGAGGGACTTCGACGAGGATCCCAACATCCCGTGGGCGCAGGACATCCTGAACTCGCCGGGGTTCGATGGGCGGGTGAAGGTCGACCAGTTGATGGAGCGCACCGAGGCGCTCTGCCAGGACATGATCGACGCGATCGACGCGATCGAGGACTGAGGAGCGCTCGATGGGCCTGTACGATTATTTCTTTGGACCGTCGGTCGCGGAGAAGGCGGCGGCGCAGCGGGCGGCGGCGCAGCGGGCGGCGGCGCAGCGGGCGAGGGCGCAGCGGGACGCGCAGGCGAGGCTCTGCCAGAGCCCGACGAAGAAGACTGGCACCCTGCCGTGCGGGCTGCCCATCAAGACCAACCCCTGCGACCTCAAAGACCTCAAGATCACCGAGCGCAAGAACGGCTCCGGCGAGGCCCCGTGGGTGGGCACCGAGCCCGAGCCGAAGGAGCGCTCGCTTCCGGCGGCGTTCTTCCTCACGAGCCGGGGGACGCCCGCCGCGAACCCCTACATCACGGGGTCGATCATCGAGGTGACCGCGGGGGCCCCGAAGGACTTCCGCAAGACCAGCATCGATATCCTGATCGAGCAGGACTACCAGTTCTGCTCGCAGGAGACGCACCCGCATCTGGTCGTGATCGACCCGCTCGGGAAGAACACCACGCTCCGGGGCGCCAAGCAGCACTCCATCCAGGTGTTCCGGAAGTCGCGGGGCACCGACGAGCACAAGCTGGCGAGCTTCATCGACATCTGGCCCATCCGCTGGGGATTCCAGGACTATCGCATCAGCGCGCTCGTCTGCGGGATGCGCAAGGCCGGGCCCTCGGTGCGCTCCCAGAACACCACCATCCGGGTCTATCCCTCGGATCAGTGGGAGCTCGAGTTCAAGGC
>CAIOSS010000357.1 GCA_903860995.1 uncultured delta proteobacterium
ACGCTGCGCTGCGACGCGGGGGGGCTGCTGCTGCACGGCCGCGAGCGCCCGCGCTCGAGCCCGGTGGTGTGGTGCGGCGCGCGGGGGTGCGGGTCCGTCGAGGCGCCGGCGACGCCGCAGCCGGTCGACCTGCCGGTGTACGTGACGCCGACTGCGGAGGGCGGGCGGCGGATGCACCCCGAGTGGCCGCAGCGCTTCGCGCGCACGGCGCACGGCACGCTGCTGAGCGCGCGGGCGAGCGGCACGATCGTGGGCGTCCAGCGCCGCGGGGCGGGCGACGGGGCGTGGGGCGACGAGCGGGTGCTGCTCGACGCCGCGGCGACGCAGCACGGCGCGCTGGTGCAGGGGGTGGAGCTGTACAGCGACGCGACGCGGGTGCTGCTGGTGGTCACGACCGTGGCGGGGCTGCACCTGCTGGAGACGCGCGACGAGGGGCGGAGCTGGCACGGGCCCACCGAGTGAGGGAGGCGCTGCGCGTCGGCGCGACCCTCGACGCTCACCGGGGCGGGGAGTATCCCTGGCTGATGGACGCGATCAGGATCCGGTGCCGCATCGACTCGACGACGATCGAGATCCCGGACCTCGTGGATTTCCTCGGTCGTGACGTCGAGGTCATCGTGCTGGGCGAGCGCGAATCGCGCGAAGAGGTCGCCGAGCGCCGCCGTCAGATGCTCGGGTCGGAGCGCGATCGGATCACGATCGCCGCGGACTTCGACCAGACCCCGGCGTCGCTGATCGAGGAGTTCGAGCAGGGCGACCAGTGAGGCTCCTGCTCGACACCCACGTCCTGTTGTGGCTGCTGCTGGAACCCGAGCGCCTTCGGCAGGACGTGATCGACGCTGTCACCGACCCCTCGAATGACGTGCTGCTGTCGGTCGCGTCGGCCTGGGAGATCTCGATCAAGTCCGAGCTCGGCAAGCTCGCGCTTCCGGGGCCGGCGGAGCGCTGGCTCCCGGCCAAGCTCGCGACCTCGGCGATCCGGGTTCTCCCGGTCGAGATCAGCCACGCGTTGAGGGCGGGGGCGTTGCCGTCCCATCACCGCGATCCCTTCGACCGCATGCTCGTCGCGCAGGCGATCGTCGAGCGGATGCAGCTCGTGACGGCGGACGAGGCGATCATTCCCTACGGCGCGCCGCTGTTGTGGGCGGGCCGGACGACCGCGCCGCGCTAACGCACCCGGCGGTCACGACCGTGGCGGGGCTGCACCTGCTGGAGACGCGCGACGAGGGGCGGAGCTGGCACGGGCCCACCGAGTGAGCGCCGCGAGGGCCGCGAGCGCGAGGCCCGCCGACCAGGGCGCGCCGCCCCTGCGCGGCGACGCTGCGCAGGAGATTCCCCCCCCGCGGAAGGTGAGCAGCCCGGGGTCGGGCTCGCAGGCCCCGACGCTGCGCGGGGGGTAGATGGCGCAGAGCCCCGCGCGGTCGTCGGCGGTGGGCACGCGCCGCTGCTCGCCGCGGCCCGCGGAGAACCACATCACGGCGGTGCGCTCGGCGGAGTGGGCGAGGCCCTGGGTGTGCCCGAGCTCGTGGGTGACGATGGTGGGGAGGTCGGCGGCGTTGGGGCGCCCGTCGGTGGCGAACACGAAGCCGCGCGGGTTGGCGTCGGTGCGGAGGTTGAGCTCGGTGTCGGCGTCGAGGATGCGCGCGCTCGCGGAGGTGAAGGTGACGATGGTGATGGCCGCGGCGTCCGGGGCGTGGAAGGCGTCGTCGCCCCAGCGGGGGCGGAAGGCGACGGTGTTGGAGTTGGGCGCGCCCTCGAAGTAGCCCACCGGGGTGACGAGGTCGTCGAGGACGGTGAGCGAGAAGGCCGCGGGGAGGGTGCCGCCCGGACAGGGCGACGACCAGGCGCGCGCGGCGTCGACGATGTGGCCGTGGAAGGCGCCGGCGGTGAGGGTGTCGGGGAGCACCCGCGGGTCGACGCGGAGGCCGATGCACGCGCGCCCCCAGGAGATGGGGGTGCCGCAGGTGGGGCAGGTCGTGGGGTCGGGCTGCGCGCCGCAGGTGGTGGTGCGGCAGAAGGCGCGCGCGGTCATCGGGACGAGGGAGACGGAGAGGGAGAGGGAGAGGGAGAAGAGGGCGGCCGCGAGGGGGTGTGGGCGCATGGGGAGGGCTTCGGCGCGCGTCAGCGGGGGAGGGCGCGGACGAGGGCGGCGAAGCGCTCGACGGCGAGGCCCGCGGCGGGGATCTCCTGGAGCCCGGAGCTCGCGGTGGCAACGGGGGCGCGGGGGTCGGGCTCGAGGGTGACCTCGGCGGCGGAGGCGGGGCGCACGACCGGGGCGCGGGTGTCCGGGTCGAGCGCGACGGGGAGCTGACCGAGGCACAGGTCGAAGACGGTGTACGCGCCGTCGGGCAGGCGGCGCAGGAGCACGATCCAGGTGCCGTTGGGGGCGAAGGCGGGCGCGCCGGGGAGGTGCTGGGTGACCGCCCCGACGGTGCCGCCGGGGAGACGGAGCGTGAGCGAGCCGACGGCGAGCTCGCCGCGCAGGGCCTCGATGACGGAGACGTCGAGCTCGGTGACGATGCGCCCCTCGGCCCAGCGGGCGCGGGCGACGAGCGCGGCGGGGGTGGTGACCAGCGCGACGGCGTCGGCCTCGCGGATCATCGCGTCGAGGGGGCGCGCGACGAGGGTGGTGCCCGACGCCGCGGGCGCGAGGCCCAGGGTGATGGCGAGGGCGAGCAGCGGGGCGCGGCGGTTGGGGGATGGCATGTCTTCGGTAGGGCGCCCTGCGGGGCTCTTAGGGCTGGTGAGAGCCGCGCCCCGGGTGTTCTGCAAGGGAGTTAGCACACCATCGGGACACACCTTCGTACAACCCTCTCTCGTGGGCGTTGACATGGACCGTGCGTTGGGACTAACCCCTCTCGCCATGCGACGTTTTCACACGGGGTTCCTGGTCGCGGCACTCGCGCTCGGGCAGACGGGCTGTCTTGCCAAGCTGGCCGCGAATTCCACCGCGCGGATCATGAACCAGGCGGCGCCTGCGATGCAGGGGTTCTCCGACCCGGCGACGGCCGAGGCCGCGCTGCCGTACTCCATCACGCAGATGGAGGGCCTGCTGCTGGTGATCCCGCAGAACCAGCTGCTGCGCGGCAACCTGATGCGCGCGCTGGGCTCCTTCGGCTTCGCGTTCCTCGAAGACCGCATGGAGGAGGCCGAGGTCGCCGACGACGAGGCGCGCATCGAGTACTACCGCAACCGCGCCACGCTCGCGTACCTCCGCGGCAAGCAGGTCGGCTTCGAGGCGCTCACCCTCGAGGAAGACGGCGACGGCGGCGCGGCCGGGGCCTACGGCCGGGGCATCGACGCGTGGCGCTCGTACCTCCAGCAGTTCGACGACCAGGAGCAGGCCGGGATGGTCTTCTGGCTCGGCTACAACTGGGCGCGGCACATCAGCCTGAACAAGGAAGACCCCGATGTGCTGGCCGACCTGCCCTTCGCCATCGCCTGCTTCGAGCGGGTGTTCGCGCTCGACCCGACCTTCAACAACTACGCGCCGTACGTCGCGATGGGCTCGTACTACGCCCGCACGTCGGCCTCCCTCGGCGGCGATCCGGTGCGGGCGCGCGAGATGTTCGAGACGGCCATCGCGCGCACCGGCGGCAACTTCCTCACGTACAAGGTCATGATGGCCCGGGTGTACGCGGTGATGGTGCAAGACCGCGCGCTGTACACCCGCCTCCTCCAGGAGGTCATCGACGCGGGCGACGTGATGCCCGAGCAGCGCCTCGCCAACCAGATCGCCAAGCGCCGCGCCCGTCGCTACCTCGCGCAGGTCGACGACCTCATCGCCCCCGCCGATGACACGGCGCCCGCGGGCGACGCTCCGGCGAGCGACGCCCCGGCGAGCGACGCCCCCGCCCCCACGGGTGACGCTCCCGCTCCGGCGGCCGACGCTGCCGCTCCCGCTGCCGCCCCCGCTGCCGCCCCCGCCAATTGAATCAACGTCCCGCCGGGCGCCGTCTCGGCGGGAACCACAAATCCTTCGCAGGAGTGACACACACCATGAAGCGCTATCGGTTGGCTCTATTGGCGGTCGGTTTCGGCGCCTTCGGCGCGCTCTTCGCCGGCCGCGCGGTCGAGGCGCAGCCCGCGCCTGCGCCCGCCGCGACCCGCACCCTCTCGCTCGCCACGCTGGCCCCCGCGGGCTCGACGTGGATGCGCGTGCTCGAGGCGTGGAACCGTGAGCTCCGCCGCCGCACCAACAAGGCCCTGTCGCTGCGCATCTACCCCGGCGGCGTGCAGGGCGACGAGTCCGAGGTGGTTCGCAAGATCCGCGCGGGCCGCATCGACGCGGGCTCGGTCACCGCGGTGGGCCTCGCCCAGGTGCACCGCCCCGCGCTGGTGTTCCAGATGCCCGGGATGTTCCGGTCCAACGCGCAGCTCGACGCGGCGCGGGTCGGCACCAACGCCGACATCGTCCAGGCCTTCGACGCCGCGGGCTTCGCGTTCATGGGCTGGGCCGACGTGGGCTTCGGCCGCATCTTCTCGCGCGTCCCGGTCCGCACCCCGGCCGACATGCGCGGCACGCACCCGTACGTCTGGCGCGACGACCTGGTGATGCCGAGCTTCTACACCGAGCTCGGCGTGAGCGCCGTGGCGATGCAGCTCCCCGAGGTGCTCACCGCCCTCCAGACCAACCGGGTCGACTCGTTCATCACCTCGCCGGTCGCGGCGGTGTCGCTCCAGTGGACGACGCGCGCCACGCACATGCTCGACATGCCCACCAACGTCATCGTGGGCGCGACCATCTTCGGCAAGCGGCAGATCAACTCGCTCCCGGCCGACCAGCAGGTGATCCTGCGCGAGACGGCCACGCAGTTCCACCAGCTGCTCATCCAGAACCTGCGGCGCGACGAGGCCCTCGCGGTGCGCACCATCGGCACCCGCGGCATCACCGTCGGCACCATCGGCGCCACCGAGCGCGCCCAGTGGAACGAGGTCTTCACCCGCACCCGCGCCCGCCTCGTGGGCCGCATCGCCGACGCGGCGTTCATCAACCGCGTGCAGGGCCTCGCGCGCTGATCGTCCGCGCCTCCCTCCGCCTCGCTCCCCCTCACCCTGCTCACCCGCTCTGCCTGTTCCGCTCCTCCGCTGCATCGACGCCGGGCACATCGCGGCCCACGTCGATCATCGGGGCGCAGTGCCGCGGGAAGGCTTGCCACTCCGCGGGGCCGTTATGATAGACAGGTCAACCCTGCGACGCGTCGCGCGGCGCTGTTTGAGCCCCTGACAGGTCCTCCCTCATGGCGACAAACCAGAACTCTCCCGATGACAACGGCTCCGAGACCCCGGGCAACGCCTCGGACACCCCGGAGACCGCCGCCAGCACCAGCCCCACCCAGAGCCGCCCGCCACCGCCGGCGGAGTCGGTGAGCCCACCGCCCCCGGCCAGCGTTACGCCGACCCAGGCCGACCCCGTCGCGGCGGTCACCGCCGAGCGCGACAAGCTGAAAGACCAGCTGCTGCGCACCCTCGCGGACTTCGACAACTACCGCAAGCGCAGCAAGCGCGACGAGCAGGACGCGAAGCACCGCGGCCGCGAAGACGTGCTGCGCGAGCTGCTGCCGGTGTTCGACAACCTCGAGCGCGCGGCCACGTACGCCAAGACCGGGGCCGACGCCAAGGCCATCGCCGAGGGCGTCGTGATGGTGCTCAAGCTCTTCGAGGACACCGTCGGGCGCCTCGGCGGCCAGCGCCTGCGGCCCGTCGGCCAGCCCTTCGACCCGAACGTCCACGAGGCCATCCAGCAGGTGGAGAGCGCCGAGCACGCCGCGGGCATCGTGGCGATCGAGCTCGTGCCGGGCTACCAGCTCGGCGAGCGGCTGCTTCGGCCGGCGATGGTGGCGGTGTCGAAGGGCGCGCCCGTGCCCGCGCCCGCGCCGTCCAGCGACGACGACTCCAACGCCAACTGATCGGGAGGGGACGTAGCTCATGGGTAGGATCGTCGGCATCGATCTGGGGACGACCAACTCCTGCGTGGCCATCGTAGAGAGCGGCGCACCGGTGGTGATCCCCAACGCCGAGGGTGCGCGCACCACCCCCTCGGTGGTGGGCTTCTCCGGCGGCAGCGAGCGCCTGGTCGGCCAGGTGGCCAAGCGCCAGGCCGTGCAAAACCCCGAGAACACGGTGGTCTCGATCAAGCGCGTGATGGGGCGCTCGTTCGACTCCGACGAGGCGCGCAAGCAGTCGTCGCGCGTGGCCTACAAGATCGTCGCGTCGCCCAACGGCGACGCCTGGGCGGAGGTCATGGGCCGGCAGATGTCGCCGCCGGAGGTCAGCGCCGCGGTGCTCGCGCAGATGAAGTCCATCGCCGAGGCGTACCTGCGCGAGGAGGTCACCGACGCGGTGATCACGGTGCCCGCGTACTTCGACGACGCGCAGCGCCAGGCCACCAAGGACGCGGGGCGCATCGCGGGCCTCGACGTGAAGCGGATCATCAACGAGCCCACCGCCGCGGCGCTCGCGTACGGCCTCGACCGCAACGCCGACGAGCGCATCGCCGTGTACGACCTCGGCGGCGGCACCTTCGATGTCTCCATCCTGGAGATCACCCGCGGGGTGTTCCGCGTGGTGGCCACCAACGGCGACACCTTCCTCGGCGGCGACGACTTCGACGAGCGCATCATCGAGCTGCTCGTCAGCGACTTCCAGAAGGAGCACGGCATCGACCTGCGGAGCAACCGCCTCGCCCTCCAGCGCATGCGCGAGGCGGCGGAGAAGGCCAAGCACGAGCTGTCATCGTCGCTGGAGACGGAGGTCAACCTCCCGTTCATCGCGTCGACCTCGTCGGGCCCCGCCCACGTGCTGCGCACGCTCAAGCGCCAGGAGCTCGAGCGGCTCGTCGAAGACCTCGTCGAGCAGACCCTCGAGCCCTGCGCCCGCGCCCTCAACGACGCGCGCCTCACCGTGCATGACATCCACCAGGTGGTGATGGTCGGCGGCATGACCCGCATGCCCCTGGTGCAGAAGCGCGTGGCGGAGTTCTTCCAGCGCGCGCCGCACAAGGGCCTGTCGCCCGACGAGGTGGTCGCCATCGGCGCCGCGGTGCAGGCGGCCTCCATCCGCGGCGAGCTGGAGAGCGTGCTGCTGCTCGACGTGACGCCGCTGTCCCTCGGCGTCGAGACCGCCGGCGGCGTGATGACCCCGCTCATCCCGCGCAACACCACCATCCCCACGCGCCGCAGCGAGACCTTCTCCACGTCGCTCGACAACCAGAGCTTCGTGCCCATCCACGTGCTCCAGGGCGAGCGCGAGATGGCCGTCGACAACCGCTCGCTCTACCACTTCGAGCTCACGGGCATCCCCCCGGCGCCGCGCGGCGTGCCGAAGGTCGACGTGACCTTCGACATCGACGCCAACGGCATCCTCTCGGTGACCGCCACGGACCTGGCGACCAAGAAGACCCGCGACGTGCGCATCGTCGCCGGCAGCGGGCTCTCGCCGCAGGACGTCGAGCGCCTCATCGAGGAGGCCGTCAACACCAAGCAGGAAGACCTCCTGCGCCGCGAGTACGCCGAGCTGCGCAGCAACGCCGAGGCGCTGCTGGTCACCTCGGAGAACGCCGCGCGCGAGTACGGCGAGGTGCTCACCCCCGAGCTCCGCGACATCCTCGAGCAGGACCTCGTCAACCTCCGCGCGGCCCTCGACTCCGGCGTCGACACCCAGAGTCTCCGGAGCTACCTGTCCGCCCTCGAGACCAGCGCCTACAAGATCGCCGAGTCGATGTACGGCTCCGAAGGCTGATCGCCCCGCCTCTCCTTACCCACCCCCCGGGGGAGCCCCACAGGCTCCCTTGACCGGGCGCGAGGTTCCACGCTACGGCCACTGGCTTGTGAGAGACCTCACCGCCGCGAGCTGGCTGGCCGTCGTCGCGGGGCTCCTGCGCCTCGTGGGCGCCCCGCGTGAGGCGCAGGCCCAGGTGTCCGCCAGCCCGCCGGCGACCCACGTGGTCCAGCGCGGCGAGTCGCTGTCCATCATCGCCGCGATGCACCACGTGACGGTGGCCCAGCTCGCCGAGCGCAACCACCTCCACGAGCCCTACGCCCTTCGGCGCAACCAGTCGCTGCGCCTCCCCGGCAACGCCGCCGCGCCCGGCTCGCACCCCGCCGCCCCCGCCGCCCCGCCGCGCCCGGAGACCATGACCGCCGTGCGCACCACCACCCTCTCGGCCGCCGCGCGCCGGGTGCCCATCTCCCGCGTCACCGTGCTGCGCCGCCCGGTGGCCTACCCCGCCCGCCGCGGGGGGCGCCCCGCCTGCGGCCGCTGGGGCTGCGCCCGCCGCCCCGGCATCGTCACCCTGGTGCGCCTCGCCACCAGCCAGCAGGTGACCGTCAACCTCCGCCGCCCCGGCCGCGGGGTGCTCGGCGTCATGCGCGGCCTCCTGCGCTCCACCGACGGCCGCACCCACAACATCGACCCGCGGCTCGTCCGGCAGCTCGCGCTCTTCAGCGACCACTTCGGCGGCCGCGTGCTCGAGGTCATCTCGGGCTTCCGCCCGGTGCGCCGCGGGCAGTACACCGCGCACTCCAACCACAACGTCGGGCACGCCGTGGATTTCCGCGTGCGCGGCGTCCCCAACCACGTCGTGCGCGACTACTGCCGCACGCTGCCCAACACGGGCTGCGGGTTCTATCCGCGCTCGGTGTTCATCCACATGGACGTGCGCTCGTCGTCGGCCTACTGGGTCGACTGGTCGCGCCCGGGCGAGCGCCCGCGCTACGGCCGCGAGGGCCACCCCCCGGCCGATCCGCCGCGCCACAGCCCCGCCGCCGGGCGCGACGACACCATCGCCGCCATGCCCCCGCCGGGCGCCGACCCCGAGCTCGACGACGTCATCGCCGACCACCCGGCCGTGCGCGACGCCACGCCCGACCCCGCCGACGAGCGCGACGACCCGGCGGAGCACGACCACCCCGCCGAGCACGGCCCCGCCGAGGCCCCGCCCACCGTCTCCCAGGGCGCCCCGCAGCCCTGACATACCCTGTCCGATGATCCGTGCCCCGCGTTGCGCCGCCGGCGCGGGACGCGCATGGATCTGCGCCCTACATAGAAGAGACCGATGGCACGCACCAAGACCCCGCCCGCTCGCACCGCCCGCGCCCGCCGCAGCCCGAAGGAGGCCCACGACGTCGTGGTGCTCTGGACGGCGCGGGCGATCGTTCACACCGACACGTTCCGGTACTTCCTCCACGACGACGGCGACGACCGCTCGCCGCTCGACGTCATCGGCCTCGCCCACCTGCGCGACGAGGGGGTCACCCCGACGCGGGCGAAGCGGGAGATCCGCGACCGACTCGCGGCGCTGGAGAAGAGCGAGATCACCCGCGAGGGGGTGCTCTTCCGCAACGTCGAGACCATGGGGCGGCTGCTGTCGCTCACCCGGGCCGAGCAGGAGGTGCTGGCCTTCGCCATCGTGCTCGACATCCAGAAGTCCCTCCAGGCGTGCTTCGAGCGGCTGGAGGGCCTGTCGCTGCGCAAGCTGCACGAGCTGCTCGGGCAGGTGCTGGGGCTGCCCGAAAACGACGTGCGCGACGCCCTGCGCCGCTCGGCGCCGCTGGCCTCCACCGGGCTGGTGCGCGTGGCGACGGACGTGCGCCGCACCTGGGACGACCCCTTCGAGGTGATGGACGGCCTCGAGAACATCCTGCTGACGGAGTACGAGACGCCCGAAGGCATCCTGGCGAACTTCTTCCGGCAGTCGCCTGCGGCGAAGCTCACGCTGGAAGATTTCCCCCACGCGGCGCAGGACGTCGGCATCCTGGTGAAGTTCCTCCAGGGGGCGATCGAGAAGCAGGTGCCGGGGGTCAACGTGCTGCTGCACGGGCTGCCGGGCACTGGGAAGACCGAGCTCGCGCGCGCCATCGCGGCGCACCTGAAGGGCCAGCTCTACGAGGTGAACGTGGAGTCCGACGACGGCTCGGCCATCTCCGGGACCGGGCGCTTCGCGGCGTACCAGCTCTGCCAGCGCATGCTCGGGCGGCGCGCGCAGACCGTGGTGCTCTTCGACGAGATCGAGGACGTGTTCCCCGACCGCTGGTACCCCTTCTTCGGGCGGCAGAAGCGCTCTGGCGAAGACAAGGGGTGGACCAACCGGCTGCTGGAGGGCAACGCCGTCCCGACGATGTGGCTGTCCAACGAGATCGGGCAGATCGACTCGGCCTTCCTGCGCCGCTTCGACTTCATCTTCGAGCTGCGCACGCCGCCGCTCGCGGTGCGCCGGCGCATCCTGGAGAAGCAGCTGGGCCCGCTGCCCGCGCGCCCCGCGTGGACGCAGCGCATGGCCCACGACGAACGATTGACCCCGGCGCACATCGAGCGCGCCGTGCGGGTCGCGCGGCTCGCGGGGATGGAGAAGGCCGAGGAGGTCGAGGCCACGCTCACCCGGGTGCTCCAGAACAGCCTCGCGGTGCAGTCGCCCGAGCGACCCGCGGCGCCGGTCACCCCGGAGGTCTACGACCTGCGCTTCCTCAACGCCTCGGACGACCTGGGACAGCTGGTCGAGACCCTCGAGCGCCGCGCCCGCGAGCAGGGCCCGCTGCACGGATCGATCTGCCTCTATGGTCCGCCGGGGACGGGCAAGACGGCCTTCGCGCACCACCTCGCCGAGCGCGTGCAGCGGCCGCTGCTGGTGAAGCGCGCGTCGGACATCCTCGGGCCCTTCGTGGGGCAGACCGAGGCCAACCTGGCGGCGATGTTCCGGCAGGCGCGCGACGAGGGCGCGGTGCTGCTGCTCGACGAGGCCGACAGCTTCTTCCAGAACCGCCGGGGCGCCAGCCAGAACTGGGAGGTCACCCAGGTCAACGAGCTGCTCGTGCAGATGGAGTCCTTCGAGGGGCTCTTCGTGTGCTCGACCAACCTCTTCGAGCACCTCGACGAGGCCTCGCTCCGCCGCTTCACGCTCAAGATCAAGTTCGACCCGCTGCGCCCCGAGCAGCGCATGGCCCTCTTCGAGCGCACCCTCGAGGCCCTGGGTCAGGCGCTCCCGCCCGACGCGGCGGCCTCGACCCGCGCCGCGCTCGACCAGCTCAGCACCCTCACCCCCGGCGATTTCGCCACGGTGCGCCGGCAGGCCCTGCTGCTGGAGACCACCGTCGACGCCCGCGCCCTGCTCGTCGCGCTCGAGCGCGAGTGCCGCAACAAGCCCAACGCGCAGCGCGCGCGGCTCGGGTTCAACTGAAGAGGTGTTGATCCATGTCTCCCGTCGGCAACGCGGCGGGGCACGTCGCCATGCGGCGTCAGAGCGATTCACCGCACATGGAGTGCGGTTTCATCGCTCTTCCTTGCCTGGCTCGCGCCGCGCCACGCTGCCTCGGTCCGACATGGATCAACACCTCTTGACGACGGGCGCCCGGCACTTCGCCTACACTCCCGCGCACCCGCAATGACCATCACCGTCCGCGCCGACGTGCGCATCGCCCGACCCGTCGACGTCGTGTTCGAGCTCGCCGCCGGGCGCACGGCCAACCTCGCGCGCTTCTTCACCGGCCACAAACCCCTCATCCCGGGCATCCGCTCGGCGGCGCTGGTGGGCCGCGCCGACCCGCCGGTCGCGGGCTCGCTTCGCGACGTGGCGCTCTCCGATGGCACCACCATCCAGGAGCGCGTGCTGGCCTTCGAGGCCCCCCGGCTGCACCGCTACGACATGGCCCGGATGAACCTCCTCCAGCGCGTGCTCTGCTCCAACATGGTGAGCGAGTGGCGCTTCGAGCCCGACGGGGAGGGGGCGTCGCGGGTGACCTGGGAGTACGCCATCCACGAGCGCGGCCTCGGCGGTCGGCTGCTGGGCCCGCTGGTGGCGCGGCACTTCCAGCGCGCGATGCAGTCGTGCCTCGACAACGTCGCGGTCGCGGCCCTGGCTGGTTGACCGCGCCTTCGGTGGTAGTGTTCGATCACCGACGTGGGACGAACTGAAGACAGCCGCAAGAAGGTGAACCAGTCCGCGATGATCGGCGTCGGCCTCGGGCTGCTGCCGTTCCGCTTCGCCGCGCCCGCGGTGGCGGCGCTGGGGATGAAGGTGATGAAGGACGTGCAGGACGCCTTCGAGGCCGAGACCTCGCCGGTCGAGCAGGCCGCGGCCGCCGCGGTGCTGGGCGCCGGGGAGTTCGCGCTCGGGTCCGCGTCGCGGGCCGCGCGGCTCATGCCCTGGGCCGGCACCCTCGTGAGCGCGGTGCTCACCGGCGCGGCGCTCAAGGCCCTCGGGGAGGGCGCCATCGCGTACTACCAGTGGTCGACGCACAGCCGCGACGCCGAGGCCCGCCCCGCCGACGCGTCGACGGACGGCGGCTCGCGCGTCAACTTCTGACCTCCGCGCCGAGCGATCACTCCAACCCCCTCCATCACCCTCGGCTGACCTCCCGCGCGCGATGGACCTCCTCCGCTCGCAGCTCCCCTCCGCCCTGCTCGCGTGGATCGACCGCGTCGGCTGCGCCGATCCGCTCGTCGACTCGCTGCCCTCCTCCGTGCGTTGGCTGCTCGAGCGCTGGGGCGCCGGGGACGACCACCTTCCGCTGCACCTCGTCCACGACCTGGGCCACCTGCTGCTGCGGGGCCGCGACTTCCGCTTCGCCTCCACCGGGTCGCTCGCCCGCAGGGCGGACGAGGCCCGCGCCGAGCGCCTCGCCTACGAGGACAAGGTGCTCGGGCGCTGGGCGCTCGACCCCACGGTGCTCGACGCCCACGTGGCCATCGCGGGGATGCCCCCGGCGCGCCGCGACGCCGCCGTGGCCCACGCCGTCGGGCTCGCGCTCGCGGGCCCGCTGCTCGCGGCGGAGGACGTCGCGCGCGGCAACGCGGCGCACCTGCGGGCGTGGCTCGCCGAGCTGCCCGCGGTAGCGACCGACG
>CAIOSS010000358.1 GCA_903860995.1 uncultured delta proteobacterium
CAGCAGCACAAGGGTCTTCGTTGCGGGGTCGCCCGCGAGCCGGTCGAGCGCCGCCAGCGTGGTGCGCCCGCCGATGGCCTCGGCGAGGTCGCGGTCGCCCGCGCCCACCGCGTGCGAGACCCCGCCGCCCAGCCGGTGGATGAGCGACGCGAGCTCGACCAGCCCGGTGCCCGAGGCCGCGACGACGCCGATGTCCCCGCGGCGCACCGCGCCGGCGAAGCCCAGCGGCACCCCATCGAGGATGGCGGCGCCGCAGTCGGGGCCCAGCACCAGCAGCCCCCGGGTGTCGGCGAGCGCCTTGAGCGACGCCTCGTCGTCCTCGGAGACCCCGTCGCTGGTGACCATCACCGAGAGGCCCTGCTCCAGGGCCCGCCGCGCCTCGCGCGCCGCGAAGGCTCCGGGCACCGACACCAGCGCGAAATGCGCCTCGGGCTGCCGCGCGAGGGCCTGCGCGAGGGTGCGCGGGGCGTCGTCGAGGGGGGTGCCCTGCGCCACGAGCGCGCCCGCCGGGGGCCGCGCCGCCAGCCACGCGTCGGCCCGGCGCATCGCCTCGACCACGGCGTCCTCGTCGTCGGCCTGGGCCACCACCACCAGGTCGCAGGGCTTCGGCGGCACGGGCCAGTAGTCGGGCGCGAGGCCCATCTTGCGCAGCACCTCGAGGTTGCGCGGCGCGCCCATCATGGCCACCGCGCGGCGCACCCCGGCCGCGGCCTCCATGTGCTGCGTGAGGCCCCGCAGCACGCCCGCGTCGCGGTACTCGTCCGCGCGGATCATCGCCCGCATCGCCCCGCTCACCGGATGCCCCGCGCGTCGGCGAAGTGCTCGATGGCCGCGGTGAAGCACTCCCGCGGGAAGCGCGCCAGCCCCGCGCCGATGGGCCCGTGCCCCGCCTCGCGGTGCTCGATGGTCGCGCCGATGACCGGCAGGATGCCCGTGTCGAGCACCCGCCGCGCGTCGATGCCCACCGGGGCGCCCGCGAAGTCCAGCGCCGGGAGCGTGTACCGCGGGTGCCGCGCGACGGTGACCTCGGCCATGTCCCGGGTCACGCGCAGCCCGTCGGCGTTGCGGGTGCCGAGCCGCGCGTGCAGCGCGGGCGCCCCGGCGAGCGCGAAGGCCCCGAGGCCCGCGGCCTCCGCGAGGGCCGAGTCGCCGAGGTCGCGCCCCGCGTCGGCGTCGCCGTAGCCGTCCCGCAGCCGCCCCTTCACCGTCGGCGCCGGCGCCGTGAACCAGCGCTCGCCCGTGCCCGCGAGGCGCACGCCGCAGCGCACCCCGTTGCGGCTCATGGCCGTGACCACCGTGCTGTCCTCCACCTGCGCGCCGTCGCACGCCAGCTTCGCCGCCGCCAGCGCCAGCGCCCCGAAGAACCCCTCCCCCTCGGTGAGCCCCTCGACCAGCTCGCGCAGCGCGTCGCCGTCGAGCCCCGCGGCCGTCAGCGCCGGGGCGAGCGCCGCCACCGCCAGCGCCGTCGACGCGCCCGTGCGGTGCACCAGCTCGTCGCCCATGTGCAGCGCCCGCGCGACGACGGCGTCGACGTCGAGGCCCCCCCGCGCGGCCACCGCCCGGCCCAACGCCGGG
>CAIOSS010000359.1 GCA_903860995.1 uncultured delta proteobacterium
CCGCTGCGAGGCGCGTCTGCAGCGCCGCCCGCTCGGCCTCCGGGGTCTCGCCGCGCAGCGCCTCCCAGCGCGCCACGCTCGGGAACATCCCCAGCATCTCCTCGGCGCTCGCGCGCGCCGCCGCCGCGTCGCCCCGCGCCCGACAGCGCATACCCCACCACGTAAACAGCGCCTCGCTCGGGTCGCGCTCCAGGCGCGCGCGCACCGCCGCGTCGAGCTCGGCCGTCACGCCCCAGCGCGCGAGCAGCCCCGCCGCCGCGGGCAGCGACGCCGTCGGGCACTCCCACGCCACGGACACCGCCTCGTCGCGCCGGCCGTGCACCAGCAGCGCGTCGACCAGCTCGGCCCAGCGGCCCAGCGAGCGCAGGCCCCGCAGCACCTCGTCGAGGTCGAGGCCCTCGCGCAGCAGCTCGAAGAGCAGCGCGCCGAAGGGTATCGTGGACCAGGCCAGCGGGTCGTTGGCCGCGAAGCCCTCGCGCGCCGCGCGATCGAAGATCCACCCGGCGACCATCGCCCGCTCGGCCTCGTCGGCGTAGCGCAGGATCGCCTCGGGCACCTCCTCCGCCGCCCCCACGTCGCTGCACGCCAGGTCGCCCTGGGCCACGGACCACAGCGCCGTCAGCACCTCGCGCCGCACGTCCGCGTCCCTCGCCCGCGCGAGCGCCGCCGTGAGCCCCCGCGCCGCGTCGACCACCAGCGCCCGCAGCGCCCCGTCGCCGTCCTGCCCCGCCACCGCGGCGTAGCCCTCCAGCACCCCCTCGCCGAGGCCCCGGTACGCCTCCGTGGCGCCCCGAAGGTCGCCCGCCAGGAGCAGCGCCTCGGCCCGCGCGCGCAGCGCCGAGAGCTCCCACGCGATGGCCCCGGCCGCGCCCCACGCGGTGCCGTGCCGCCGCATCGCCGACCGCGCCCGCTCGCCGCTGTGGGCCACGGGCATGGCGACCCGCTCGAGCCACGGCGCGAGGGCCACCATCTCCTCGACCAGGGTTGCGAGCGACTCCGTCGAGCGCCGGCGCAGCGACGCGCCCACCGCGCTCGCGTCGTGGAAGCACCACGGCCGCGCCGCGTAGGTCATCAGCACCGCCGCGACGTGCTTGCACCGCCCCGCGGAGCCCGCCGCGCAGCCGCAGCGCGCCCGAACCACCCGCGCGCCGTCGCCCGAGAGGGTGACCTCGACCGGGTACGCCGGCCGGTCGCCGCCCTCACAGCACGCCCGCAGCGCCCGCCCCGCGCGCCGCGCGTCGAACACCCCGTCGCGCCCGCAGAGGGCCTCCGCCTTCGCGCGCACGGCCTCGCTGAAGCCCTCGAACCAACCCGTCGTCGTCGTGCTGTCCATGCGTCCAACGTATCCCTCGCCCGTCCGCGCACAAGGGTGAGGTGGACATACCCTGTCACACGAAATTCACCATCGCGCGCGCTGGTTGAGGAAGCGCCGCGTGGCCGGGACGACGACCTCCGGGCGCTCGAGGAGCACGAAGTGCGAGGCCCTCCGGAGGTGGATGGCCTCGGCGTCGGGGAGGCGCTTCGCGATGACGTGGGACTGGTACGGCGGGGTGAGCCAGTCCCAGGCGCCGGAGACCACGAGGGCGGGGACGTGGATGTCGCGCAGGTGGTGGAGCACCGAGTGGGCGTCGAGCTCCTGGAAGAGCCGGAGGTAGTTGGGGAAGGTGCGCGGGTCGAAGACCTCGCGCATGTAGCGCTCCATCATCGGGGTCATCTGCGCGGGGCGGGCGCGGGAGACCAGCCAGAAGAAGGCCGCGGCGGGCATCACGGCGCGGGGTGCGCCGTACTCGATGGCGCGGGCGAGGTGCGGACGGTCGGCGACGGTCTCGACGATGGCGTTGAGCCAGGCGCCCGCGAAGGGGAAGCGGATGAAGGGCTGCAGGCCCGACGAGAAGACGTGGCCGTAGGTGCCGTTCATGAGCAGCATCCCGGCGACGCGCTCGGGGTACATCGACGCGGCCTCCAGGGTGACCTGCACCCCCATGCTCCAGCCGCAGAACACGGCGCGCGACACGCCCTCGGCGTCGAGCACGGCGAGGGCGTCCTCGGCGTGGTCGGTGATGCTGAGGTGCGCCTGGCGGGTGGGCGGCGTCGAGTCGAAGAGGCCGCGGTAGTCCCAGGTGATGATGCGGTAGTCGTCGCGGAAGGCGTCGACGATGGGCTGCCAGGTGTAGAGGCGCCCGCCGAGGCCGTTGGCGAGGAGCAGCACGCGATCGCCGCGCCCGGTCACGGTGTACGCGACGCGGGCGCCTTGGCGGGTCTCGATGTACTTGGTGGGGAGCTCGTCAGACATCGCCGCGCACCGTAGCGCAGCCGACGAGGAGAGGGAGAAGACTTAGCGGCCGGCGTCCGCGGTGGTGCTGGTGTTGTCCGACTGCACGCACTCGATGGTCGCCTCGGCGCCCGTCGGGACGGAGTCGCCGTCGGTGAACGAGATGCGCTGGGTGCAGCTCGGGTTCGCCGGGTCGACGGTGGTGTCGTAGAAGAAGCCGTGCGAGCCGGCCGGCGCGGCCATGCCGGGGATGACGGCGACCTGGCTCACGAGGCAGACCGCGCGGCCCCCCTCGGTGGCGGCGGCGCCCGGGGCGCGGCGGCGGCCGTGGGCGGCGGTGCACCACTCGGCGGCGTTGATGGTGGTGGGGAGCTTCTCACGCACCTCGCAGCCCACGCTGATGGCCGTCGGGTTGGTGCGCGCGTCGCAGAGCGTCCCCGTGGAGCAGCCCAGCGGGCGGCCCGTGGCGTCGCAGCAGGTGGTGCGGTTGGTGGCGAGCACGCGCGGCAGGCAGCGGCCCGTAAGGCGCTGCTGGATGCGCTGCACGATCTGCGTGAGCGCCTGGGTGTAGTCGTTGCGGCAGATGGAGCTGACCGAGCCGTTGTTGTAGGTGGTCTGGAAGCGCCGGGCGATCTCGACGATGCGGCGCGACGGGAGCGCGAAGTACTGCACGTTGGTGTCGCAGGCGGGGCGCATCGGGTCGTACGAGCTGCCCTCGCGGCGGCACGCTGGCACGACGCGGGTGGAGCAGCTCGGGTCCATGTTGCGCTGGCGCATCGAGACGGGCCCCTCGGGGGACATCGCCGTGAGGCCGTCGGAGCCGTCGGGCATGCGGCCGAGGAGGGCGTCGTAGTCGGTCTGCCCGTTGGGGGTCTGCGGCAGGGTGATGGGCACGCCCGCGATGGCCGCGAAGATGACGTTCTCCGGGCGGTTGGGCTTGAGCGAGGTGAAGCCGCGGTTGGGCACGCGCGGGTTCATGTATCGGTCGAGGTTCCAGGTCGGGTCCTGCATCGAGGCCGGCTGGTACATGTAGAAGCGGAGGTTGAGGTCGGTGCTGGCCCACGCGGCGCTGGTGCTGTCGAACACCCCGATGCCGTCGGTGCAGGGCACGCCCGTCTCGGCGTAGCGGCAGTCGCGCACCGAGCCGTCCTCCTCGTCGGAGACGATCACGATGGCGAGCACGGCGTTGGGGCGCACGAAGCCGGCGTTGGGGTCCATGTTGCCCGCCTGCTCGCGCGGGTTGTGGACCACCAGCGCGCGGTAGGCCGCCTCGAGCTGCTGCTCGAGACCGCAGCCGCCCGTGGAGAGGTACGCGTTGCAGACGAAGTCGTCGCGGAACTCCGCCGGGTTGGTGGTCGTGGCGTCGAAGGTGAGGAAGCTCGGAAACTGGTCCGAGCTGTTCATGCAGCGGGCCGGGCGGGCGCCCGCGGGGGCCGTGGTCCAAGGCTGGTGCGAGCGGATCGCCTGGCCGTTGCGGATGGGGTTGAGCAGGCCGTCGTCGCCGATGTCGCTGTTGGCGCACGAGGGCACCGTGCTGCCGGGCGTGCCGAGGTCCGACGAGATGACGGCCACGTGCAGGCTCTTCACCGGGGGGTAGTCCGGCACCATGTCCATGTTGGCGTCGGGGGGCGACACCAGCTGGTTGATGAGCGTCGCGAAGTTGCGCGACAGGTTGGCCTGGTTCGCCGCCATCGAGTTGGAGTTGTCGATCTCGAACAGGATGTCGACCGAGTCGACCGCGTTGTTCTGGATCGCCAGGCTCACGCCCGACTGGAGCCGCGTGTCAGGCGCGGCCACCGGGCGGTCGAGACAGCCCTGACCGAGGAGGCCCAACATCGCGACGGCCACGCCGCTGCGCATCGCACCGCGAAGACGAATGGAATGGGACATGGAACGCACTGCTCCTTGAGCGAGGAAACCAGGGACACCCTGCGCAGCCGCGAACCATACAGACAGCCGCGCATCACAGCAATCCCAGACACACTCGCCGTATGTGACCGGTGGACTTTCCCTCAGCAACCCCGGGGCCATCGACGCGCAGCCCACGATCGCGCTCCCTTCTCCGAACGAGCGCTCCCGTCGAGCTCCAGGGGGATGGCAACCGCGGTTGGCGCCACCCTGTCCGAATTGTCGCCCGGTCGCGCCTGCGATGCTTGCTTGTCGCCCCGTGGATGCTGAACCCTACGCGCGATGCCTTGCGGAGCGATGGGTCGATGACGCGCGTGTTGCTGGTCGATGACGAGGAGAGCCTGCGGCTGGCGCTGAAGACGCACCTGCGCAAGCAGGGCCACGAGGTGCAGGCGGTGGGAGGCGCCGCCGAGGCCATCGCGGCGATGGAGAAGGAGCCTGCGGAGTACGTCGTCACCGACGTGCGCATGCCCGGCGGGCGCTCGGGGCTCGAGCTGCTGCTGGAGCTGCGGCGCCGCTGGCCCGCCACGGCCGTGCTGGTGATGAGCGCGTACGGCTCCAACGAAGACGCGCTCGCGGCCATCAAGGCCGGCGCCCAGGACTACCTCACCAAGCCCTTCGCCCCGAGCGACCTGGCCTTCATGCTGCGCAAGGCCCAGGAGCGCGAGGCCCTGCGGCGGGAGAACCGCGAGCTGCGGGCGGCCGTCGCGCGAGACCACAAGTTCGACCAGCTGGTGGCGCGCAGCGAGCCCATGAAGGCGATGTTCGCGACCATCGCGCGGGTGGCCACCTTCAAGACCACCGTGCTCATCAACGGCGAGACGGGCGTCGGCAAGGAGCTGGTCGCGCGCTCGCCGCACCTCCGCTCGCCCCGCGCGGCGAAGCCCTTCATCGCCGTCAACTGCGGCAACTTCCACGAGAACCTCATCGAGAGCGAGCTCTTCGGCCACAAGAAGGGCTCGTTCACCGACGCCAACGCCGACAAGCGCGGGCTCTTCGAGGAGGCCGACGGCGGCACGCTCTTCCTCGACGAGATCGGCGACCTGCCGCTGGGGCTCCAGGTGAAGCTCCTGCGCACCCTCCAGGAGAGCACCATCCGGCGGGTGGGCGAGAACATCGACCGCAAGATCGACGTGCGCGTCGTGGCCGCCTCGCTGCGCGACCTCACCAAGGAGGCGAAGGCCAACCGCTTCCGCGAAGACCTGCTCTTCCGGCTCAACGTGCTCACGCTGGTGATCCCCCCGCTGCGGGCCCGCAAGGAGGACATCCCCCTGCTGGTCGACCATTTCGTCGGGCGCTTCAACGAGCGCCTCGGCACGGAGATCACCGGGGTCGACCCGCAGGCCATGCGCCTGCTCTGCGACTACCCCTGGCCGGGCAACGTGCGCGAGCTCGAGCACGCCATGGAGCGCGCGATGGTGCTCTGCGAGGGCACGGCCCTCCAGCCGCACGACTTCGAGGGGAAGATCCGCGAGCCCTCAGACCCCATCGCCGCCGAGCTGGAGAGGGGCAACTACTCCATCAAGAAGACCACGCGCACCATCGAGGAGATCCTCATCCGGCGCGCCCTGGAGAAGACCAAGGGCAACCGCACCCGCGCGGCCGAGCTGCTGGAGATCTCGCACCGCGCGCTGCTCTACAAGATCAAGGAGTTCGGCATCACGTGAAGGTGACGAGGAGGGCGTTGGCCTCGACGGTCGCGCCCACCGCCGCGTGCACCTTCGCGACGACGCCGGGCCCCTTCGCCTTCACCTCGTTCTCCATCTTCATGGCCTCGACGATGACCACGGGCTGACCGGCCGTCACCTCGTCGCCTTCGGCCACGAAGACCTTGATCACCCGCCCCGGCATCGGGGCCCGCACGTCGCCGCTGCGCGCGGCGCCGTCGACCCCCTTGGCGAGCCGGGCGACGCGGCTGCGCTCGCTCTCGACGTGGACGTAGGTGCGCGTCCCGGAGGCCACCACGCCGAGCTGCGGGGCGGAGCCCTCGACGACCAGGTCGAGCACCCGCGCCCCGACGCGCACCGAGAGCTCCCGCTCGGAGAAGGTCACCACGTCGAGGGCCACGGGGCGGCCTCCGACGCTCGCCGCGACGGAGCCGTCCGGTCGCGTGGCGATCTCCACCTCGTGCTCGCGCCCGCCTGCCTGAACAAAATACCGCATGGATGTTCGTCGGACCCTACGCCATCCGGCGCGGCGCCATCAACGCCTCGCGCCCCCGCGGCGCCCGTGGCACGCTCCGTCCCCGATGCCATCCCGGCCCCGCGCCCGCGAGACCCCCGCCGTGCTGCGCCCGATCACCGGGTACTTCGCGCGCCGGGTCGACCCCCTGACCAACCTCTTCCTGGTCCTGCCGCTCTTCGCCATCTACCACCTCGGGGTGCTGACCCAGATGCGGCGCAGCGGGCAGGGTTTTACCTGGGTCGGTAACGGGATGGACTTCCTCACCAGCACCATCCTGGCCCTGGTGCACGGCGACATCATGGCCTACACGGCCATCGCCTCGGGGGTGACGGTGCTGCTCGGGCTGCTCATCCTGCGCGCCCGCAGGCAGTCCAGCCTGCACCCGCGGCTCTTCATCCCGGTGCTGCTGGAGAGCGCCGTCTACGCGATCATCGTGGCCTCGCTCATCGGCGCCATCGTCGGCGCCTTCGGCCTCGGGGTGCTCGACCAGGAGGGCCTCCCCGCGCAGATCATCGCCTCCTGCGGCGCGGGCCTGCACGAGGAGCTCGTCTTCCGCATGGGGCTCTTCTCGGGCCTCGGCTACCTGCTCTCGCGGCGCATGCGCCCGTGGGTCGGCTGGGCCATCGCCCTCGGCGTCTCCTCGCTGCTCTTCTCCGCGGTGCACGACCTGCCGCCGCTGGGCGACGCCTTCAGCCTGTCGAGCTTCGTCTTCCGGCTGCTCTGCGGCGTGGCCTTCGCGATCATCTTCCGCCTGCGCGGCTTCGCCATCGCCGCGTGGACGCACGCGCTCTACGACGTCTTCTACTTCATGCTGCGGCACACCTAGCGAGGGCGGGCCCTACGCCACGCCCGCGAGGCCGTCGTCGTCGTCCGCGGCGGGGGGCGCGGTCATCGCGGCGAGGTAGCACGCGCGGCAGCGGGCCTCGTAGGTGTCGGCCGCCCCCACCTGCACGCGCTCGTCGCCGCCCGCGAGGCGAAACGAGCGGCTCGCCAGCGCGCCGCACTGCGAGCACACCGCGAGGCACTTGGTGATCTGCTCGGCGATGGCGAGCAGCTGCGGCACAGGCTCGAAGGGGCGGCCGAGGTAGTCCTGGTCGAGGCCCGCGATGACCACCCGGACGCCGCGGTCGGCCATCGCCTGCACCGCGGCGACGAGCGACGGGCCGAAGAACTGCGCCTCGTCGATGCCCACCACCTGGGTCGCGGGGTCGAGCGCCGCGAGCAGGGCGGCGACGTCGGGCAGGGCCTCGGCGTCGAGGGACTGCGCGCTGTGACTGGTGATGCGGGTGTCGTGGTAGCGCCGGTCGATGGCGGGCTTGAACACCTGCACGCGCTGCTTCGCGATGGCGGCGCGGCGCAGGCGGCGGATGAGCTCCTCGCTCTTGCCGCTGAACATCGGACCGCAGATGACCTCGATCCATCCGGCGTCGCGCCGCGGGTGATCCATAGGCGGAATACTTTCCGACGTCGGCGGGGCGAGCGGGTAGAAACGGGCAGGTGGGACGGCGGCGTTGTGGCGGCACGGCTCGTCCGCTAGCGTCGGGGGTGATGTTCTGTCCAACGTGCGGTGGGCCCAACCCGGAGGGATCGCGCTTCTGCAACCAGTGCGGCGCGACGCTGTCCGCGCTCGGCGCCGCGGCGAGCACGGGGCAGGGCGGCGGCGTCACCCGCGCCGCCACCGACCAGGGCCTCAGCACCGGCGACCGCATCGAGCTCCCGATGACCGGCCCCTCGAAGCGCACCGTCGTCGCCATGCTGCTCGGCGTGGGCTTCGGCTGCCTCGGGCTCGGCGCGCTCGCGGCGTGGAAGACCCTCGGGCAGAGCTCCGCCCTCCCGCCGGTGACCCCGGTGGGCCTCTTCGGCGAGCCCTCCACCGTGACCCACGCCGAGCCCGACGGCGGCGCC
>CAIOSS010000360.1 GCA_903860995.1 uncultured delta proteobacterium
AGGGCGGCTCTTTGGCGGGCGCAACGGGGGCGGCGGGTGCAACGGGGGCGGCGGGCGCAACGGGGGCAGCGGGCGCAACGGGGGCGGCGGGATCGGGCGCCTCGGGGCGTCGCGGGGCGCTGAGCGAGAGGGCCTTGCGGCCGGGCTCATCGCGACGACGCGAGGCCGCCATCTGCGCGCGAAAGTTGGCCGCGACCTCGTCGAGCTCCGGCGGCAGCGCGCGCTTGACCGTGGAGAGCATGTCATCCACCGCTTGCATCCGCACCGCGAAGGTCATCATGGTGCGCTCCTCGACAAACTCGACGGGCGCGGCTTGGACCCGCGGCGACACCGTGCAAGTGGCGTCAAGCGGATCGCTCGGGATCGCGTAGCCGGCGAGGTCAGGCACCTCGTCGAGCAAGACGGTTCGCTCTCCGAGGTCGATGACTTCAGACGCGGCCGGGTGCGCGAGCGCAGGCGTCGCGAGCACAGATGCCGACACGATCGGAGGCATGGCGAGCGAGGGCATGGCGCCGAGCAGGCCACCGTACGGAATGGCCGACTGCGGGTCGTAGTGGGGCGCGGCGTCGAGCACCGGCGCGGCGGCCAGCAACGGGGCCGGGAGGGACTCCGCGGGCGCGGCGAGGGACTCCGCTGGGACCGCGGGCGGAGGATCAGTGATGCTCACGGGCGCGACGACCGGGGGCGCGGTCCACGCGGGCGCGAGCAGGTCGGCGAAGGCCTCGATGGAGGGGCGCTCGATGATCGGGAGGCGCGTGGCGAGGAGGAGTGCGTCCCAGACACCGTCGGGAACGTCCGGGCGACCGAGGTAGCGCGGGCTCGCAGGGGTGGCGCCCGCCGGGGGCGCACGCAGAATCTCCAGCACCAACAGGCCCAGCGCGAAGGTGTCCGTGCGGGGGACCAGTGGCTCGCCCTCGAGCTGCTCGGGCGTAAGGCAGCGCGCGGCCGCGGCGCTGTCCTTGGGAGCATCGGGGTCGCTCCCGAGGTCGCGCAGGCCCACGTCGAGCAGCACCATCTGCCCCGCGTCGAGGTCGTCCGGGACCAACACCGCACGCGGACGCAGCGCGCCGTGCACCAGCGCCCCGGGCGCGTCGTGACCGGCGTTCACAACCTCCGCGAGGCGCGCCACGAGGGCGGCGATCTTCTCGAGGGACAGCGCGATCTCTCCCGCGCGGTAGCGGTCGATCACCGTGGCGAGGGAGCCCACCATCGGCAGGTCGTGCACGATGAACAGCCGCCCGTCATGCACGCCGTGGTCGGTCACCGCGAGCGCCCCCGGGTGCCGAAACCTCCGCAGCGCCTGCAGCCGCGCCACGACCTTTTTGCGCGCGGAGTCCTCGCAGTGCTCGAGCACCTTGACGAGCACGCGTCGCCCCTCGAGGCGCGCGTCGAGGCCCTCCCAGGTCTCGCCGAGCCCGCGGTCAGCGATCGGTGCGAGGAGTTGATAACGCTGAAGAAGAACAGTGTCCGAGTTGAGTGCTGCCATAGGCGTTGGGGCACGCAGGATCGCACGCCTCCGCCGCCGCCGTCAGCCACGCCGTCGCCGCGCTCCGCTTCGTGACGGGAGCACGTTCGCGAGCGCAGCGCAGCGCAGCGCAGCG
>CAIOSS010000361.1 GCA_903860995.1 uncultured delta proteobacterium
GGAGTGCGACGCGCCCCTGCGCTGCGACCCCGCCACCCTCACCTGCGTGCCCTGACCCCCGGGGGCCCGGCGGGCGCGTCAGGCGTCGAGCAGGCGCTCGGCGAAGGTGCGCGCGAGCGCCATGATCGTGTGCTGGGGGTTGACCCCGAGCGTGGTCGGGATGACCGACGCGTCGGCCACGACGAGCCCCTCGTAGCCGTGCACGCGGCCGTACTCGTCGCACACGCCGCGGGCGGGGTCGCGGTCCATGGTGGCGCCGCCGAAGAGGTGCGACGAGATGAGGATGTACGCGCGCGGGTCGAGCGGGCCCTCCTCGATGAGCCCCACCTGGTCGGGGCCGAGGTCGTAGGGAAGCCCGTAGATCCCGGGGATCACCCGCCGCGCCCCGGCCGCGAAGTGGGTGCGCGCGAGCAGCGCGAGGCCCTTGCGCAGGCGCCGCATGTCGGCGTCGGCGAAGCCGTAGTCCACGCTCACCTCACCGAAGACGCCCCGCTTCACGCGCCCGACGGCCTCCGCGCGCAAGGCCACCACCCACATCGCCATGCGACGGTAGTCGCCCATGCGCGCGACGAGCTCGGCGCCCGCGCCCGCGAGCCGCGACGCGATCATCTCCGGCGGGATGGAGAGCGTCTCGAGCTTCATGCCGGGCTCGACGCGGTACTGCACCGAGGCCCAGCCCTGTGTGGCGCCGACGTTCATGTCGACGTGCTCGTCGTACACGCCGATCACGCCGGTGCCGGGGTGCGCGCGGAAGCCCGCGCCCAGCAGCGGGTGCTTCACGCCGCTCGCCGCGAGCAGCGGGGCCGTGCGGGTGACGCTGGCCGCCACCACCACGGCCTTGCGCGCGCGCACCGTGAAGCGCCCGCCCTTGCGGCGCGTCACCGGCTCGCGGAAGCGCCCGGTCACGCCCACCGCGCGGCGGCCCTCCAGCAGCACGCGCTCGGCGGGCGCGCACGAGAGCACCGTGCCCCCGAGCGCCATCACCTCGGGCACGAACTGCAGGTTGAGGCTCTGCTTCTTGAGCTGCTTGCACCCCTGGAGACACTGGCCCGAGCCCGCGCAGCCCTTCACATAGCGGGTCATCGGGTGGCCGTCGTAGGGGACCGCCGCCGCGCCCTTCGCGGCCAGGAGGTTGGAGCGCCCCGCCGACGCCGCCGGGACCACCTCCGCGCAGAGCTCGACCTCCAGGCGCTCCTGGTGCTTCCAGAGGCCCTCGCGCCAGGCCTTCGTGCCGACCCCGAGGTCGCGCTCCCACTCCAGCAGCACGTCCTCCGGGGTGCGCACGCAGATGGCGCAGTTGATCACCGTGGTGCCGCCCACGCAGGAGGCCTGCACGATCGGCCAGAGGGCGCGGCCCTTCGCGATGCCGACGCCCCACCCGTCGAAGAGGTCGCGCATGGCGCCGTAGGTCGACGAGGGGTAGTCGGCCGGGTCGCGCCACGGACCGGCCTCGACGAGCGCCACCGTGGCGCCGCCGCGGGCGAGCGCGTTGGCGGCGGTGGCCCCGCCCGCCCCGGAGCCCACCACCACGTAGTCGACCTCGAGGGTGAGGTCTTCCTCGCGAAACGCGACGTGCGTCATGACGTCCTCCAGGTGCCCGGGTCGGCGGGGTAGGGCGCGAGGCCGAGGCGCGCGCGCACCGCCGGGTCGGCGCCCCACAGCAGCCCCGCCACCATCTTCAGCAGGAACACCGGCTGACGCACATAGTACATCGGGTGCGATACGAGGCGCTGCGCGTGGCGCTCGCGGTCCTCGTCCGACAGCGCGTAGGCCGGCAGCGGGATGTACACCGTGAAGAGCGGCGTGATGTGGAAGAACACCGTGCCGAGCACGAAGCCCGCCCACATGAGCGGCGCGCACTCGCGACGGTACTGCGCGATGTACGCGTCGAGGGCCATGTCCTCGATTCCCGGAAACTGCTCCGAGCGCGGGTAGAGGGTCACCATCGCCGAGCGAGCGAGCCAGTTGATCACGCGGCACAGGGTAGCGGAATCCAGGCCTCCGCACCGCGACCAAATGGGCCCGCCGCGCGGCTCAGCTGCCCTCGTTGAGCGCGCTCAGGTCGACGACCTCGAAGCCCGGGCGGAACGCCGCCGGGTCGAAGTCGGGGTCGATGTTCTCTGCACGGAAGAGCTGGAGCATCCGCTCGGCTTCGGCGCGCATCGCCTGCGCGGCGATGGCCTAAACCCCCAACCAGGACTGCATGGTGCTCAACGGCGAGGCCCTGAGCTGCGCTCGCAGGGCCCCCGGACGGAGGGCGCCGCGCGACCGCGGCCGACGCGTTACGGGTGGTTGGTGTCGAGCTCGGTGACGTGCAGCTTCGCCGGGTTGTGCGACGAGGCGTCGTAGGTGCCCACCCAGATGTCATAGCGACCGGCCGGGGGGTTCGCGAAGTCGATGGTCGGCATGAGGTTGTTGCCCCAGCCCTCGCGGTGGTGGTCGTCGTTGCAGCGCCAGCGGCCGCCCGGCTCGTTGATCACGAGCGTGGCGTCGGAGTTGCTCTGCGTGAGGACGTAGAAGCGCAGCAGCGGAAACGTCGTGCCCGCGGTGAAGTTGAAGTGGAAATCCGGGCGGCGCGTGACAAACGAGCGGCCGCAGGGCTCGCCGCTCAGGCTGTCGCGGATGCCGAGGTCCGTGACGTTGACCGGGTTGCGGCCGCCGCCCGCGGTGAGCGGGAAGGTCCACGGGTCGGGCGTGAAGCCGGTGGTGAGGCGCCCGCCGCCGAAGTTGGCGCGCGCGTTGAAGTCGAGCACCGTGCGCGCGTGGTTCCACGCGGTGGTGTCCTCCGCCGAGGGCGTGAACACCGTCACGACGGGCGCGGGCGCGGGCTCCGGGGCGGGCTCCGGGGCCGGCGCGGGCTCTGGGGCAGGCGCCGGAGCCGGAGGCGGCGGGGTCTGGGGTGCGGGCGCAGGCGTCGAGGCACAACCAGCCAGGAGCGCGAGGCCAACCAGGGAGAGTGGGCTCTGCATCCCGCAACTGTCGCTTGATGCACCCACAGAACGCGAGCACTTCTGCGGTCCCCCCTTTCGAGGGAAAGCGCCGGAGATCATCGCCGCGGCGATGCCCGTGGCCCGCGCGCTTCTTCCCCCGCGGCCGCGCGTCGACCTGATCCCTGCCCCCCCCCGGTGGCGCCCCGCGCCGAGGCCTACTTCCGCTTCTTGAGATGGTTGCCGGCCGCGCTGCGCACCGCCGCCGCGACGTTCTTGCTCGTCGCGACGCGCTTCATGTCGCTCTCGCGCAGGTGCACGATGAGCTTCATCGCCTCGCCGACGGGCGTCTTCGGGTTGCTCACGAGGTTGAGCTTCACCTCGTAGAGACGCAGCCACGCGCCCCGGTTGGAGATGCGCCGCAGGATGTCGTCGCTCACGTTGCGGCTCGCGGCGATCTTGATCACCTCGTCGTCGCCGATCTTCGGTGAGTCGAGCACCGCCGCCGCCACCAGCCGGTTGGTCGAGCGGATGAGCAGCGAGCGCTGCAGCGAGTTGCCCAGCATCGCCGTGCGGATCTTCTCCGTCACGTTCATGTCCTCGAGCTTCTTCTCGGCCTTGCGGGCGCCCTCCTTCACCCGGATGCCGCCCTCCTCGTCCTCTTCGATGTCGTCGAGGCTCAGCTCCCGGGCCTCCTCCAGCGCCACGACGAAGGCCGCGTCGCGCTCCAGCGGCGCCTCGCTCGGGGGCGGGATCACCTGGTTCTGGAGCGCGGCGACGATCTGCTCGAAGCCCGGGATGTTCACCTTGAGGCCGTTGCGCGCGGCGAACTCCACGATGCGGTCGGAGGTCGACATGCGGGTCGCGGCGTTGAGGTAGAGGGCCTCGATGATCTCCGGCGACGCCAGCATCCGCTGCTCGTTCTGCGAGATGATCTCCGAGAGCGCCTCGTCGCAGCCGCGCGCGAGCCGGGCGACGGTCTCCCCGGCCGTGTTGGGGTGCCGCACGACCCGCTCGACGTACGCGCGGTTGCCCGCCACCCGGGTGACGAGGTCGTCGAGCACCGCCGCAGGGAAATCCACCGCCGCGAGCGCCGAGCCGACCACCGCCTCCGGGAGCCCGAGCAGGGTCTTGGCGGCCGCGTCGCGCAGGCCGGGGTCGTCGCTCCAGGCGAGCCCGTAGAGGGCGCAGACCATCGCGACCGGCGGCAGCGGCGCCATCCCCCGCGCGGCCATCATCTTCAGCGGAGCGGGGCCGGCGAGCACCTTGCGCGCGCCTTCGGGGAGCTGGGACGGATCAACCGGATGCTGCATGCCCCGCAGGGTATCGCAGAGCCCCCGCGGCACGGCGATCGATCGTCGCGCGCCGACGCGCTCCCTTACGGGCAGCCGAGGCCCACGGGCTGCGCAGCCGTGGGCGGGAGGCAGTACCGCGCCGACCCGGGCTGCGGCCGACCGGCCCCGTCCTCCAGGAGGATGCACGCCGCCCCGCCCACGCAGGCGCAGCCGTCGGCGCACGCGCGGTAGACGCACAGCCCGAGGTTGTCGGCCCCCACCGGCCCGGCGGGGCTCATCGTCGCGGGGTCGTCGTAGCAGCGCTCGCGCGTCGCGCGGTCGAAGAGGCTCGCGCACAGCCCCCGCCCGGCCGCCCCGACGCGCGCGCAGAACCCGCGGCACACGGCGCTGCGCCCCGCCTCGTCGAGGGCCTCCGGGTCGCAGAGGGCGCCGTCCGGGCGGAGGCGCCCGTCGTCCGCGCGCGCGCCGCACTCCCCC
>CAIOSS010000362.1 GCA_903860995.1 uncultured delta proteobacterium
CCAATGCTTGCGGGCAGGCGTGCGACGGATCATAGGCGTTCCGGTAACTGGAGTGGATCCGTGCCAGCGAGGGTGCCGCGTTGGTTCGCCTGTCCCCCAAGAAGACGATCGTCCGGCCCTCCCTTTTCAGACCGATCTCGCAGCGCGGGCCACCTGTTGCTCAGCCAACTCTCGATCGCCGCCTCGTCCCGTTGTACGGCGCGCATCTGCGGCTTGTGGAACCACCAGTTCAATCGCTTCAGCAGTCGACCAACGTGGCGACTCGAGTAGCGCACTCCGAACATTCGTTCGATCACGACAGCCACTCTAGAGCAAGACCAGTACGCACCCGTGAAGCCGTGGTGTTCCGGTCCGAGATCGAGCTGCGCTGGAAGGTCCGCCAACGCCTCGGGCTAGACGCGCTCCCCTTGGCCCTTCCGAGGTCTGCGCGCGAGTGCATCCAGTCCACCCTCCTTGGCGGCCTTGGCCCACTGGCCGACTGCGGCCTTGGTCACGCCAAGAGCTTCCGCGATCTCGGCGCTCGACCATCCACGCTGTTTCAACGTCCACGCTCTCAGGCGTCGCCCTTCTCGCCATGTGCGCGGCGTCGCTCGGGACATCGCTTTGCTCCGGTCGGGCACCTGGTGAACGTAGGACCGGCCCCATCCCGGGTAAAGCTATGCATGTCCGGCGCAATATCGCCTCTCGGACGGCGCGCCGCCTGCCTCCGGGGTGCTGAGAGTCACGGCCGCCACGGCGCCCACGGTGTGCGACCCCCGGCGTTGGTATACGGTCCGCCTATGAGCGCGGCCGAGAAGCTGGCGATGACCTATGCCGAGTACCTGGTCTTCGAGCGGACGAGCGCGACGAAGGTGGAGTTCGCCGACGGCATGGCCTACGCGATGGCGGGAGGTACGCCCGAACACGCGCAGCTCGCGATGCAGCTGGGTGCGGCGCTGGTCGGGCTGGTGCGCCCGGGTCGCGGGCGGTGCAGGGTGTACTCCAGCGACGCGAAGGTCCACGTCGTGGCAACGGGCAGCAGCTACTACCCCGACCTCTCGGTGGTGTGCGGGGACATCGTGCCTGCGGCAGTGGACCCCGCAGCGATCACCAACCCGGTGATGGTCGTCGAGGTGCTGTCGGCCTCGACCGAGAGCTACGACCGCAGGAAGAAGTTCGCCGACTACCTCCGCATTCCATCGTTGGATCACTACCTCCTCGCGTCGCAGGAGAGCGCCCGGCTGGAGCATTATCGTCGCAACGGCGACGGGACGTGGACCCTGACCATCGCCGAGAGGGGCGGGGTGATCCGTCTGCCGGACCTGGGTGGCGACCTCGTGGTGGACGAGGTCTATCTCGGGATGCCGGGGCTGAGCGCGTGAACGTGGTGATGAGTAGGGGATAGGCCACTGAACTCCCCACCGAGCTCGCCGGGATCTCCGCGTGACTGCATCGGAGCCGCGAACGTAACAGTTCGGACCCCGAGGGCGCGGACTTGACCGCGCTCTGACGGCGCTCAAGTTCTGTCTTGCTGTGGAGGACCCTCTCGCATTGATCCGCGAGCAGACCGCTCGCGTCGTGGCCTTGGAGGCGGAGAACGCGGCAC
>CAIOSS010000363.1 GCA_903860995.1 uncultured delta proteobacterium
CTGCGCCGCGACCACGGGCACCCGCACCTGCCCCTCAGGCTACACCTGCCGCCGCACCATGCAGGGCAACGCCGTGGTGGGCAATTGCATCCCGAGCGCTTGAGTGTGAACATCCACACCCCTAAAGCCCCCTGTCCACCTGAACCTGCCATCGCTTCGAGGAGCACCATGAAGACTCTCGCGTACGCCTTCGCGCTCTCCACCCTCGCCCTCGCCGGCTGCAGCGATGCGGGCACCTCCGCGGTCACCCCGGGCGTCACGCCGGCGGCCGACGCGGGCGCGGTCGCAGACACGGGCGTCGTGGTGAGCACCGACACCGGCGCCCCCCCCGCGGAGACCTACCCCGCGGGCCCCTACGGCTCCAGCGTCGGCCGGCTCTTCCGCCCCTTCACCCTCACGGCGTGCAACCGCGAGGGCGACGAGGCGCAGTGGCGCTTCGACAGCCCGGAGTTCTTCACCAGCCAGCTGACGGTGATCTCCATCGCCGCCGCGTGGTGCGTGCCCTGCCAGCGCGAGACCGCGCAGGTCGAGGCGCAGATCATCCAGCGCTACGCCGGCATGGGCGTCCGCTTCGTGCAGCTGCTCGTGCAGAACACCGACGGCTCGGCCATCACCGCGCCGGTCTGCCGCGCCTGGGCCACCCGCTACGGCGTCACCTTCCCGCAGCTGATGGACCCGGCGTTCATCACCCAGCCCTTCGTCCCGATGACGGCCTTCCCGGGCAACATCATCGTCGACCGCTGCGGCCGCATCCGCTGGCGCCAGTACGGCGCCGAGACGGGCCTCACCTCGATTCGTACCGCCATCGACGAGGTGCTCGCCGACCCGCGCTATCCCAACTGCCCCGCCAGCGAGTAGTCTCCTCGCACCATCGTGCGTCCTCGCCTCCCCGCGCTCGCCCTCTTCCTCTCCGTCACCCTCTCAGCGCTCCCCCGCACGGCCCTCGCGCAGGGCCTCGTGGCGCGCCTACCGGGCCTCGGGCCGACGGCCTTCACCTTCACCAACACCAGCCTGCTGCGGTACCGCGGGTCGAACTTCGACCTCAACGTGCACGACGACCGCTTCGGGTCGTTCACCGAGCGCCTCGACATCGCGGCCACCGCCGCGCCGTGGCGGCTGTACCTCCGCGTCGACGGGTTCTCGCCCTTCGGTCACGACCGCTCGTGCACCGAGGACGAGGTGTCGCTCTGCTACCTCCGCTCCAACTATCGCCCCGGGAGCTACGACAACCTCGGCACCTCGCTCCCGGAGCGCCTCTCGCTGCGCTACCAGCGCGGGGACATCACCGCCGAGGTCGGCGACTTCTACCAGGTCTTCGGCCGCGGGCTCTCGCTGGCCTTCCGCAAGGTCGACCCCATCGGGCTCGACACCACGCTGCGCGGCGGCCGGCTGGAGATCGACCGGGGGCGGCTCACCGCGCGCGGCTTCGCGGGCCTCAGCAACCCGCAGAACCTCGACCCCATCTCCCTCTCCATCTTCGACGACCCCGGGGACCTCCTCGTGGGCGGATCGGTCTCCGCGCGCGTCGGCCCCGACGAGGACATCGAGCTCTCGGGCCACGCGGTGCACACTGGCTTCGCCGCCCTCACCGACCAGCAGCGCCAGGACGACGTCGACATCGCCGGCTGGCGCGTGGAGCTGCCCTCGCTCCTCGACGGCGCGCTCACCCTCTACGGCGAGATGAACATCCTGCGCCGGGCCTCGCGGCTGGGCCGCGCCTCGCAGGACGACCGCCTGCCGGTGTCGCGCACCACCAACGGCCGGGGCATCTACGTGGCCGCGCAGCTCACCCGCGGGCGCTTCACCGTGCTCGCCGAGTGGAAGGACTACACCCACTACCTGCTCGCGCCGACGGAGGCGTCCAACAGCGCGCCGCGCGACGTGGCGCGGGTGTACAGCGCGGCCCCGTCGCTGGAGCGCGACGACCAGCGCATCTTCACCAACGCCAACACCCGCGGCGGGCGGGTGCGCGTCGACTACACCGTCGCGCCGTCGCCGTGGATCTTCACCTTCAACTCGGTGATGTACGGCTGGGCCGAGACCGCCGACAGCCTGGGCAACGAGCTCGACCCGTGGGACCCGTCGCACGGGCTCATCACGTCGCACACCTACCTCGCGGTGCGCCGGCGGGGTCGTCCGGCGCCCCGGCCCGCGGCGACACCCACGGCGGGGGGTGACTCCAGCGCGCC
>CAIOSS010000364.1 GCA_903860995.1 uncultured delta proteobacterium
CGTAGCCATTCATGGAGAGGGGCATCGCGGCAGCGGGGGTGAGGTCTGCGCGAGCTTCGACGCATGGCCGCCCGCGCGGCCGGGCCCCTCGACGCGGCCGAGGAAGACCACGATGACCCCCAATGGCGATCTTGTACACGCTGGTGCCGATCGAGTGCGAGCGTCGCGGTCAGGCGCCCATGGCGATGGCCTGCGGCCCGGACGGACGGTACCTCCGCGTGTAGCCGGTGGACCGCCCCACCATGCTGGTGCGATCGTCGCTCCATGGCGACCCCGAAGAAGCCCCCCGCGAAGAAGCCCCCCGCGAAGAAGCGCCTCCCGCCCGCGCTTGCCTCCCGCGCGAAGGCGCTCCACGACGCCGCCGCGGCGACCCACCTCAAGGCCGCCCGCAACGCCCTCGCCCGCGCGCGCTCGGCCCTCCAGGGCGCCGAGCGCGGTCTCTACGAGATGGCCCTCGCCCTCCGCGACCTCGACGCCCCGAAGCTCCTCGCCGCGATCGGATACGCCACGCTCTACGAGGCCGCCGACCGCGAGCTCGGCCTCGCGCGCTCCACCGTCGATCGCCTGCGCCGCGCCGCCGACGCCGTCGACGCCGAGGCCTTCGCGCGCCTCGGCCACACCCGCATCAACGCCATGCTCGCGCTCGCCGACGCGACGGCAGAAGACGACACTGACGCCATCCTCGCGGAGAAGACCGTGGCGCTGTGGGAGGGCGGTCCGAGCTTCGCGGTGAAGGGCGCGAGCTCGCGGGCCCTCGACGCCGCCGCCGCGCAGGTTCGCGCGCACGTCGCCGAGCAGGGCGGCCCCATCGGTCGCCGCGGCAACCGCGTGGCGAAGGACGACGTGGCTCTGGCCGCTCGCCTGACCAGGACGCTGAAGGCGCGCGCCGTGGACGTGACCGTGACCGCCCGCGCGACGAAGCCCGGAGCGGGCGCTCTATTCGAGGTCGACGGCCTGGACGCCGACCAGGTCCGCGCGCTGCTCGCCGCGCTGGCGCCGCCGAAGAAGCCCCGACCGTAGACCGCCACCGATCTGCCGTGGACGTCTCAGGATCACCCGCGCAGGTGAACCCGTTCACCCGCGCAGGTGGAGCTGTCGGCAGTGATCGAGTCGGCTCAGGCGAACTCCTCCGCGGCGACAGTCACCGACTCTCCCGGAGGGGTGCACCCGCCACGTCTGCGAGACCCGGCCTCGCCCTCCGAGGGGAGCATCCGCCCGGTTCCTCCGTCACCGGATGAGGTGACGGGCGCTCCCCTCGGAGGGCGAGGCCGGGGACTGTTGGCGTGGGCGGGCGCGCTCGTCGCTGGGAGCTTACGGCGCCAGCCGGGTGCAGCGCTCGAAGGCCGCGAGGCGCTCGATGCACGCGGCGGCGCGGCACCCGGGGCACAGCCCCTCGTGGGCCAGGAGGTCTTCGCTCGCCTCGTCGCAGTCGCAGTGGGGCGTGAGCTCGACGCACCCCAGGCACGCGCAGGTGGTCGGGGTGCGCGGGCGCTTGCACCAGGGGCAGTCGGTAAGCTCGCCGGGCATCTCCATCAGCCCTTCGCCGGGAAGGCCTTCTTCCGGGCCTCGAGCAGCGCGGCGATCATGTCCTGCGGCAGCGGCTGCGGCCCACCCCACACCTGCGCGTGCGTCGCAATGGTGGCGAGGTGCTCGACCAGCTCGAGGCGCAGCAGGGCCTGCTCGACGTCGTCGCCCCACGCGAACACCCCGTTGCCCGCGACGAGCACGGCGTCGTAGGTCGCGACGAAGGGCTCCAGGGCCTTGACCGCCGCGGCCCCCGGCGCCGCCAGCGGCACCAGCGGCACCTTCGCCCCCAGCGACACCACCGCCTCGGGGAGGAAGGTCACCAGCTCGCGCCCGCTCGCACCGAGGGCCGTCGCGAAGGGCGGGTGCGCGTGCACCACCGCCCCGACGTGCTTGCGCGAACGGTACACCGCGAGGTGCAGCGCGTACTCCGAGAAGGTCTTCCCGCGCCCCGAGACCTGCTTGCCGGCCGCGTCGGTCACCAGGAGGTCTTGCACCCGGATGACGGACTTGTGCGTCGCGCCGGGGGTGCACAGGTAGCGCTGCGGCGACGACTTCGCCGACACGTTGCCGTCGTGGTTGGCGACCCAGCCCCGGGTCGCGAGGTGGGCGCAGGCCCGGACGATGTCTTCCCGCGTCCGCGTCTCCATCGATCAGCCCTCGTCGAAGGCGTCGACCACGCCCACGATCACGTCCTGGATGGCGAGCGCGTCGGTGAGCTTGCGGCCGAACACCAGCCGCGCCCCGCCGCCTTCGGCGTTGATGAGCACGGTGTCACCGACCCCCGCCTGCGCGCGGTCGACCGCCACGAACTGCTCGCCCACCACCTTGCCGCTCGCGTCGACGGGCGCGCACAGCAGCAGCGTCTGACCGTCGTACGAGGCCTGGTGCACCGTGGCGGTGACCGTGCCGACGACCCGCGCGACCTTCACGGCGCCCCCGGGACGTCGTCGCGCCCGCGCAGGAAGCCCCGCGCCCCGTCGGCCAGGTGCACCTCGTCGACGAGCCCCACGATGGCCGCGTCGACGGGCACGAAGGGCACCTCCATCGCCAGCGCCGCCTCGCGAGCGCCCACCAGGAACACCAGCTCGCCGGGCCCCGCGCCCACGGTGTCGGCGGCCACGAAGGGCGCGCCGGTGACCCGCCCGCTGCCGTCGACGGGCTCGACCACCAGCAGCCGTACGCCCTCCAGGCCGGGCGACCGTTGGGTGGCGACGCAGGTACCGACCACGCGACCGAGGTACATCGTTGCGCGACGTTACATCCCGGCGGGCAGACCGCTGTCAAGCATCACCGCCCGGCCGCGACGTGAGGGTGCCGATCGTGGAGCGGGGGGGGGGGACC
>CAIOSS010000365.1 GCA_903860995.1 uncultured delta proteobacterium
AGAAGGGCCAGACCGCACGCGCGGTGGTCGTTCGCACCGTGCGCGAGTACTCGCGCCCCGACGGCTCGTACGTGAAGTTCGACACGAACAGCGCCGTGCTCATCGACAAGGAGGGCGAGCCCGTCGGGACCCGCATCTTTGGCCCGGTGGCCCGCGAGCTGCGCGCCAAGAAGTTCAGCAAGATCATTTCGCTGGCGCCGGAGGTCATTTGATATGAGCCTCGCGAGAATCCGCAAGGGAGACACCGTCGTCGTGATCTCCGGTGACGAGAAGGGCAGTACCGGCAAGGTTCTGACCGTGTACCCCGAGGCCCAGCGCGTGCTGGTCGAGGGGCTCAACAAGGTGAAGCGCCACACGCGCCCGACGCCGCGCAACCGTGAGGGTGGGATCATCGAGGCCGAGCGCCCGATGCACCTCTCCAAGGTGATGCCGGTCGACCCGGAGACGGGCAAGGGGACGCGGGTCCGGACGAAGATCGCTGCGGACGGGTCGAAGACCCGGGTTGCGGTGAAGAGTGGCAAGGAAATCAAGGCCGAGACGGTCTAGCGACCGTCGCGGGACAACCGGGCGCGAGACCCGTTGCAGGGCGCTTCGAGCGCCGACGGAAACGCGAAGCCGAAGAGGAATAGAAGATGGCGGACGATAAGAAGAAGAAGGGCGCCGACGCGCCGAAGGGCGGAGCCAAGCCGGTTTCGCCGGCGAAGGCCAAGGCCGGTACGCCGAAGAAGAAGCCCGCGGCCGCCCCTGCGGCGGACGCGGCTCCGCGCGGTCCCGAGCAGAAGATCCCCCCGCGCCTCCGGGACAAGTACCGGGCCGAGGTGATCCCGACGCTACTCAAGCAGTTCGGGTACACCAACCCGATGCAGGTGCCGCGGCTGGTAAAGATCACCCTCAACATGGGCCTCGGCGAGGCGGTGGGCAACGCGAAGATCATCGACATGGGCGTCGAGCAGATCACCGCGATCACCGGCCAGAAGCCGGTGGTGACCCGCGCCCGAAAGAGCATCGCGACGTTCAAGCTGCGCACCGGCGTCCCCATCGGGACCATGGTCACGCTGCGCCGCGAGCGGATGTGGGAGTTCCTCGATCGCCTGGTCACCTTCGCGCTGCCGCGCGTGCGTGACTTCAAGGGCGTGAGCCCGAAGGCGTTCGACGGGAAGGGCAACTACACCCTCGGGGTGAAGGAGCAGATCATCTTCCCGGAGATCAACTACGACACGGTGGAGAAGGTGAAGGGACTCAACATCTGCATCACCACCACTGCGGTGAATGATGAAGAGGGCCGAGCGCTCCTTCAACACCTCGGGATGCCGTTTCGTCACTGAGTTTCACTGAAGGAAGACGGGAGATAAACCGTGGCACGTGCCTGTTCGTTTGCGAAACTGCAAGAAGCCCCGAAGTTCGCGGTACGCCACCGCAACCGGTGCAAGGTCTGTGGGCGTGCGCGAGCCTACTACCGGAAGTTCGAGCTCTGCCGCGTGTGCCTCCGCAACCTGGCACTCAAGGGCGAGCTGCCCGGCGTGACCAAGGCGAGCTGGTGAGAGGTCGACGATGTTGACGGATCCGATTTCAGACATGCTGACCCGCGTTCGTAACGCCGTCATGGCGCGACATGAGCGTGTGGTGATGCCCGCTTCCAGGTTGAAGCGTGCAGTGGCCGAGATCCTTGTCTCCGAGGGGTACGTCTCCTCGGTGGGCGCCGATGTCGGTGAAGAGGGACGCGAGACCATCGTGATGGTGCTCAAGTATGGCCGCGACCGCCAGCCGGCGATCGAGGGCATTCGCCGCGTCTCTCGCCCCGGCCGACGGGTGTACGTGGGGGTCGACAAGATCACCAAGGTACGCAGCGGCCTCGGCATCTCGGTTCTCAGCACCTCCCGTGGGGTGCTGAGCGATCGCCAGGCGCGGAGCCTCGGCGTGGGTGGCGAACTCCTCTGCGAAGTGTGGTGAAGCCATGTCGAGGATTGGCAAGCGACCAGTAGCCCTGCCGCAGGGCGTGAGCGTGACGACCGGTGCAGACTTCTTCGAGGTCAAGGGACCGAAGGGCACCGTGCGACGCGCGATGACCTCCGACGTCCAGATCGTGACGAAGGACGGCAACGCGATCGTCGAGGCGAAGGCCGACGTGGCCCCCGAGGTTGGTTCGCGTATGAGCGGCACGTTCCGCTCGCACCTGAACAACGCGGTGACCGGCGTGTCGAAGGGGTACAAGAAGGGCATCCGCCTGGAAGGCACCGGCTACAAGGCCGAGCTCAAGGGCTCAACCCTCACCCTCTCGCTCGGTCTGTCCCACCCGGTGGTGTACGAGGTCCCGAAGGGGCTCACCGTGCAGATCCCGGGCGACAGCAAGAACACGGTGCTGCTGCTCGAGACGGTCGACCGCGACCTGCTCGGCAAGGCAGTGGCACAGTTGCAGTCGTTCCGTCCGCCGGAGCCCTACAAGGGCAAGGGCGTTCGGTTGATGGTTGACGGGTCGCCGACGGCGAGCCCGGTGCTGGTCAAGATCCGCCAGAAGGCGGGCAAGGCTGGCAAGGGCGGCAAGGGCGGCAAGTGACTTAAGCCGGCGTGGCCTGAGGGCGCGCCGTACAGGTCGAGGACACGATGAAGGCGAAGGACGAACAGAGGCTCCGGCGCAAGACGCGCATTCGAGGCAGGGTCACCGGCACGGCGGAACGTCCGCGGCTGACGGTGTTCCGGTCCGCGAAGAACATCTACGCCCAGGTGATCGACGACGTGCTCGGCAGCACCCTCGTCTCCGTGGGGACGTTGTCCCCGACGGTGCGCGACGCGGTGAAGGAAGACCGGAAGCTCGACGCGGCCCGCAAGGTCGGCGAGGCCGTGGCCAAGCTCTGCCTGGAGAAGAACATCACCAAGGTGGTCTTCGACCGCAATGGGTATGTCTACCAGGAAAACAACCGTGTCGGCGCGCTCGCCGATGGCGCCCGCAAGGCGGGCCTGAGCTTCTAAGAGGGAGACGCATCGATGTCGATGTCAGATAACGACGAGGGCGCGGAGCTCAAGGAGCGGGTGGTCAACATCAACCGCGTCGCCAAGGTGGTGAAGGGCGGTCGTCGCTTCTCCTTCTCGGCGCTGATCGTGGTCGGTGACGGCAACGGCCGCGTGGGCGTCGGCCTAGGCAAGGCCAACGAGGTGCCCGAGGCTATTCGCAAGGGCAACGAGCAGGCTCGCAAGAACCTGTTCACGATCCCGCGCGTCGGGGCGACCATTCCCCACGACGTCGTGGGTCACTTCGGCGCCGGCGAGGTGCTGC
>CAIOSS010000366.1 GCA_903860995.1 uncultured delta proteobacterium
CCGACCGACCGCTCCCGGCGGTGCTGGGCCTCGCCGCCGCCGCGGGCCTCGGGCTCGCGCTCGCCGCCGCGGCGCACGGCGTCTACTGGGGCAACCCCGACGGGACCTTCACCCGCGGCGCCATGGTGCTGTCGGGCTTCGGCGTGCTGAAGAAGCCCGAGCTCGACCTCACGCCCGCGCTCCAGCTCGCCGCCATCGCCGCGCTCACCCTCGCGCTCTCCCTGGCCCTGCGGCGCCGGCCGCTCCCGGCCTTCGCGCTCTCGGCCGCGCTCGGAGCGGCGGCGCTGGGCTTCGTCGCCGCGCGCTTCGAGCGCAGCCCCGCGGCGGTGGACATCGACGCCCGCCCGACGCTCCCGCGGGCCGTGCTGCGCTTCCTGCGCAAGCGCACCGACGGCGACCGCGACGGCTTCGCGCGGCGCTTCGGCGGCGGCGACTGCGACGACCGTAACGCCGCGATCAACCCCGGCGCCGCGGACCTCCCGGGCAACCGCGTCGACGAGGACTGCTCGGGCCGCGACGCGCCCGTACCACCCGCCCGGGTGCGCGTCGCCGAGCCCGCCGCCTCGCCCGCCGCCCCGGCGCTGCCGCGCATCGACAACGTCGTCTTCATCACCGTGGACACCCTCCGCTGGGACCTCCACTACGCCGGCAACCCGAACCCCGTCTCCCCCAACCTCGACGCCCTCGCGGCCCGCTCGGCGGTCTTCGAGCGTGCCTACGCCATCAGCTCGTACACGGGCCGCGCGATCGGTCCCATGTGGACCGGGCGCTACCCCACCGAGTGCCCGCGCGACGCGCAGCACTTCACCCGCTACCTCGCGGGCAACGTCTTCCTCGCCGAGCGCTTCAAGCAGGCGGGCTTCCGCACCGCCGGGGCGGCCTCGCACTTCTACTTCGAGCCGCGCTTCGGGCTCACCCAGGGCATCGACACCTGGGACATGAGCGCCCAGCCCTCCGGCGAGCAGGAGACCCGCTCGGCGGACCACCGCGTCGCCGACCGGGCCATCGCCCTCCTGCAGGAGACCGCGCGCAGCCCCGGGCGCTTCATGCTCTGGGCGCACTTCTTCGACCCCCACAAGCAGTACGTCGATCACCCCGAGCTCCCCCTCTTCGGCCGCGGGGAGCGGGCGAAGTACTTCCGCGAGGTGATGTTCACCGACGCCCAGGTGGGCCGGCTGCTCGCCGCGCTCGCCGCGCTCCCGGGCGACGTCGCGCAGCACACCGCCGTGGTGGTCACCGCCGACCACGGCGAGGCCTTCGGCGAGCACGGCATCTCGTGGCACGGGGTCGAGCTGTGGGACGAGCTGGTGAGGGTCCCGCTGCTGGTCTACGTGCCGGGGGTGACGCCGAGGCGCGTGGCGACGCCGCGCAGCCAGATCGACCTGGCGCCCACCGTGCTCTCGCTGCTGGGCCTGGAGCGCCCCGCCGAGGGGGCCCCCGACGCGATGTCGGGAGAGAGCCTCGTGGGCGACCTGCGCGGCACCGAGGCCCCCGCGCGGCCCATCTACCTGGAGCTGCCCGAGGGGCCGTACAACAGCCTGCGCCGCGGGGTGATCGCCGATGGTTGGAAGCTCCTCGAGCGCGGCGTCGGGCGCTTCGAGCTCTATCACCTCACCGACGACCCGGGCGAGCGCAGCAACCTGGCGGCCACGCACCCGGCCGACCTCGCGCGGATGCGCGCCGTGTACGAGGGCGTTCGCGCGGGGCTGCACACCGTCGCCGCGCGGGAGTGAGCGGGTCGCTCTACGCCCGCTCGGTGGAGAGCAGCCAGCCTTCGCCCGTCGCCGCCAGCTCCCTCGCCCGCGCGAGCTCGTCGGCGGGCCAGTCTTCGGTCACCAGCGCGAAGATCCCGTGGTCGAAGGGCTTGCCCTCCGCCGGGGTCTCCAGCACCAGGCGCTCGCGCCTGCCTTCGCCCAATAGCTCCAGCGCGCGGTGGTGGCAGAAGGGGTTGTTGCCCGTGCGGCCGAACACCACGTGCGCCGTCCACGAGCACCCGCCCAGGCAGTCGTCGCCGTAGTAGCAGCCCGCGCAGTAGCCCCAGAGGTCGTCGCGGGTGCGCTCGCGGGTGAAGCGCAGGGCCCCGGCGCGCTCCCAGATGTCCACCAGCTTGTCGTCGCGGACGTTGCCGCCGACGTAGTCCTTCGTCGGCAGCGAGGGGCAGCCCTTGACCGACCCGTCGGCCTCGATGCCCAGCGAGAGCCTGCCCGCGCCGCAGGCCGCCATGTGCCCCCGCGGCATACGCCCCCGCAGCTCGGTCTCGTACGGACCGAAGTACCCGATGTCGTTGCCCGGCCACAGCCGGATCTTGTGCTGCTTCAGGCGCCGCGCCGCGCGGGCGATCATCGGCATCACCTCCAGCACCTGGAAGGGCTCCAGGATGAGCCCCGGCTCGTCGGCCGCGCGCCCCATCGGAACCGTCATCGACACCTGCCACGCGTGGATGCCCGAGGCGATGAGGTGGTCGAGCAGGGGTTCGATGTCGCGCAGGGCGGGCCGCGCGATCTGCGTGTTGCAGCTCACCGGGATGCCCGCCGCCCTCAGGTTGGCGATGGCCTCCATGGCCGCCCGCCAGCTCCCCTGCACGCCCCGCAGCGAGTCGTGCATCGGCTCCAGCGCGTCGACGGACACCGACGCCGTCTGGATGCCCGCCTCCTTCGCCTGGCGCGCCCGCTCGGGTGTCATTCCCCGGCCGCCGGTGGTCATGGTGAGCTCCATGCCGCGCGCGCGAACCTCCTGCCCGATGCGCACCCAGTCGTCTCGCAGGTAGGCCTCACCGCCGATGAGGGTGACCTCCTTGCAGCCGAGCTCCTGGAGCTGGCGCACGAGGTCGAGGGCCTCGTCGGTGCTGAGCTCGTCGGGCCGGCTTCGGCCCGCGCGCGACCCGCAATGGCGACACGCAAGGTCACACTGGAGCGTGAGCTCCCAGACGGCGACGATGGGGCGAAACGCCCGGTCGACGGGGCGCACCTCGCCCGCGAGCGGGAGCCTCCGCCGCGCGGGCTCGGCCTTCGGAGCGATGGGCAGCGAACGCGGGCGCGGCGGGAGCTGGGTCATGGTCTTTGGGGGGGGAGGTCAGACCCCGGCGTCGTCGGGGCGGGGCGGCGAGCCGTAGCGCACGCCGATGCTGCCGTCTTCGCCTGCGTCCTGGCCGGTGCCCGAGTCGGGCGCCGGGAGCCCGTAGAGCGGCGCGACGCCGCCGTCGTCCGTCGGGCCCGTGTCG
>CAIOSS010000367.1 GCA_903860995.1 uncultured delta proteobacterium
CACCGCGTCGAAGACGGGCACCTTGTCCTCCTGGAGGTCGCGGTTGTACCCGAGCGGCAGGCCCTTGAGGATCACCAGCAGCGACACGAGGTCGCCGATGACCCGGCCCGATTTTCCGCGCACCACCTCGGCGACGTCGGGGTTCTTCTTCTGCGGCATCATCGACGAGCCCGTGGTGTGGGCGTCGGCCATCTCGACGAAGCCGAACTCCTGCGTCGACCAGAGCACCAGCTCCTCGGACAGCCGGGACATGTGCACCGCCGCGATGGCCAGCGCGGCGAGCAGCTCCAGGAGGAAGTCCCGGTCGGCGGTCGCGTCGAGGCTGTTGCGCGAGGGGCCGTCGAAGCCCAGCGCCCGCGCGGTCATCTCGCGGTCGAGGGGGAAGGTCGTGCCGCACACCGCGCCGCTGCCGAGGGGCGACTCGTTCATGCGCACGGCGGCGTCGTCGAGGCGGCCGCGGTCGCGCCCGAGCATCTCGACGTAGGCCATCAGGTGGTGCGACAGCCGGTTGGGCTGCGCCCGCTGCATGTGCGTGTACGCCGGGACGAGCGTGTCGATCTCCTGCTCGGCGCGGCCCACGAGGGCGAGCGCGAGGCGGTCGAGCGAGCGGCCCACGTCGGCGCAGGCGCGGCGCGCGAAGAGCCGCAGGTCGGTGGCCACCTGGTCGTTGCGCGAGCGCCCGGTGTGCAGCCGCGCGCCCACGTCGCCCTCGCGCGCCGTCAGGGCGGCCTCGACGTTCATGTGCACGTCCTCCCGGGCGGCGTCCCAGGCGAAGGTGCCCGCGCGCACCTCGTCGCGGATGCCCCCGAGGCCGCGCTGCACCTGCCCGAGCTCCTCCGCGGTGAGCACCCCGATGGAGGCGAGCATCTCGGCGTGCGCGAGCGAGCCCGCGATGTCCTCCTCCGCGAGCCTCGCGTCCACGTCCACGCTCGCCAGGAAGCGCGCCGCCCCGGCGTCGAGTTCCTGCGAAAACCGTCCGCCCCATGCCGTCTTGGTCGCCATCGTTCCAGTCTCCTCGCGTCGGTGCGGGCGCACCGTACCCAAAGCCTCGGTGCCGGACAAAGCCCGATGTGGGGCGCCGGAGGGGTGCAATCGGCCACTGCATCGGGCACGCTCCCGGGCCGTCATGCACGTCCTCGTTGTCAACTGCGGCAGCTCGAGCATCAAGCTCGACGTCCTCGACCCCCACACCGGCGAGCGCGCCGCGACCGCCCGCGTCGAGCGCCTCCGCAGCCCCGGGTGCGCCCTGGTGATGGGCGACGCGGTCGTGCCCATCCCCGACGCCGACCACGCCGCCGCCCTCGCGGTCGCCCTCCCGCGCCTGCTCGAGGGCCGCCCCGTGGACGCCGTCGGCCACCGGGTGGTGCACGGCGGCGCGCGCTTCGACGCCCCGACCCTCATCGACGACGCCGTCCTCGAGGCCATCGCCGCGCTCTCGCCCCTCGCGCCGCTGCACAACCCGGCCAACCTCGCGGGCATCGTCGCCGCCCGGGCGCTGCTCCCGACCATCCCCCACGTCGCGGTCTTCGACACGGCCTTCCACGCCACCATGCCGCGGCGCGCGCGCTCGTACGCCCTGCCGAAGGCCCTGGTGGAGAAGTACGGCCTGCGGCGCTACGGCTTCCACGGGCCGAGCCACGCGTGGGTCGCGCAGCAGGCGGGTCACTACCTGAAGGAAGACCTCCGCGGGCTGCGGCTCATCACCTGTCACCTCGGCAACGGCGCGAGCGTCACGGCCGTCGAGGGCGGTCGCTCGGTCGAGACCAGCATGGGCATGACCCCGCTGGAGGGCCTCGTCATGGGCACCCGCGCGGGTGACATCGACCCCGGGGTGCTGCTGGAGATCGGCCGCCGCGAGGGCCTCGACGTCGCGGGCCTCGACCGGCTGCTCAACCACCAGTCGGGCCTGCTCGGGCTCTCGGGCGTGGGAAACGACCTGCGCGACATCGAGGCGCTCGCCGCGGCGGGCGACGAGGACTGCCGGCTGGCCATCCAGGTGTTCGCGCACCGGGTAAGGAAATACATCGGCGCGTATGCTGCCGTGATGGGCGGCGTCGACGCCATCGTGTTCACGGCGGGCATCGGGGAGCACAGCGCGCTCATGCGCCACCGCATCGCGCAGCGCCTCGACTTCCTCGGCGCGCGCTTCGACGAGGACCGCAACCGCGACGTCCGCGTGAGCGCCGCGCACCCGGTGGCGGAGTTCTCCGAGCCCGGGTCGCGGGTGCGCCTGCTCGTGGTGGCCACCGACGAGGCGCGCGCCATCGCCCACGACGCCGCGCTGCTCAGCGCCGGGGCGCAGTCCGTCGAGGCGGCGAGCCGCATCCCCATCGCCATCTCCGCGCGGCACATCCACCTCACGCGCGCGGCCGTGGACGCGCTCTTCGGCCCGGGGCACGCGCTCACGCCGTACAAGCCCCTCAGCCAGCCGGGGCAGTTCGCGTGCGAGGAGAAGCTCACCGTGGTCGGCCCGAAGGGGCGGATCGCCAACGTCCGCGTGCTCGGCCCGGAGCGCCCGGAGTGCCAGGTGGAGGTGTCGCGCACCGACGAGTTCGCCCTCGGCGTCGACGCGCCCGTGCGCGACTCCGGGGACGTGGCCAACACCCCGGGCGTCACCCTCGAAGGCCCGGCGGGGAGCCTCACCCTCTCGAAGGGGCTCATCTGCGCGCGGCGGCATATCCACATGCACCCCGACGACGCCGCCCGCTTCGGCGTGAAGGACCGCGACGTCGTCGAGGTGGCGGTCGACACCGACGGCCGCGACCTGACCTTCGGCGACGTGCTCATCCGGGTGAGCGCGAAGTACCGCCTGGAGATGCACCTCGACACCGACGAGGCCAACGCCGCGCAGCTCAGCGGCGGCGACGGGGGCGTGCTCGCGAGCACCGGTGGCAGCGTCCGGCTGCGGCGGCGGAGCGTCGGGTTCGATGCCGAGTGACCCCGTCGGAGGGATGACCGCGGACGAGGCCCTGGCGCGCGAGGCGAAGCGGCTCTTCCGGCGGTACACGGTGGAGATCGTGGAGGGGCTCGACATGTGCCCCTGGGCCGAGGCCGCGCGCCGGCGCTCGGAGGTGAGCGAGTCGGTCGAGCTCGGGCGGTCGCCCGACATCGCGGCGGGCGCGGCGTGGGCCCGCCGGCTCGGGGAAGACCGGTCGGTCGAGATCGGGTTCCTCATCTGGCCGAGGGTGAAGGTGTCGCGGGCGGAGTTCGTGGCGTACGTGCAGGCCGTGCGCGAGGCCTACGGGCGCGAGCCGGGGCGGGGCGGCGTGCTCATGGCGATGGTGGCCTTCCACCCCGAGCCCGAGCCCGACCCCACCCGCCCCCTCTCGCTCATCAATTTCATCCGGCGGTGCCCCGACCCCACCATCCAGGCCATCCGCCTGAGCACCCTCGAAGAACTCCGCCAGCGCGACGGCACCGGCAAGCGCTTCATGCCCATGAGCGCCGCGCTCGCGCTGCCGCTCAACGTGACCGCGCGGCGGCCGCTCCACGAGGTGGTCTCCGAGGCCAACCAGCAGACCGTCGAGCGCCTCGGAGTGCCGCGCGTCGAGGCCATCCTCGCGGACATCCACCGCGACCGCGACCGGACGTACCGGGCCCTCGGCGAGGAGCCGTAGCCGGTCGGGCCGATCGCCTCTTGGCTTGTGGGCCTGAGAAGCGCCGTGATAGCGTCCGCGCCGCATTCAAGGGAGCGAAAATCGGATGAAGCACGGATGGACGGCGCTCGTGGGTCTCTCTCTCGGCGCGATGGCCGCGGCGACCATCGGTTGTGAGGGTGACAGCAAGCTCACGGTGGTGACCGAGGAGGGCGCGACGGCGCCCCACGTCAACCTCCCGACGGTGCCGACGCTCCCGGCGCCGCCGCCGATCAACCACACCGACGGGTCGTTCACGATCTACGGCGTGCGGCACCAGGCCACGCGTGACCCCAACCTCTGGAGCAAGCAGCAGCGCGTCCACGGCTTCGTGGTGAGCGTGTACACCGCGCGCAACCCGCGGGGCCTGCCCTGCACTGAGGCCGACCGCTGCGTCGAAGAACGACCGCACATCTACATCTCCGACAACCGCGTCGAGCGCGACCCGGCCAAGATGATGATGGTCACCGGGTACGCGACCTTCCAGCACGAGATCGAGGCCGCCCGCAGCGCCGCCCGCGCCGGCCGTCAGCCCACCGCCGCGCAGCTCGCGCAGATCGCCGCCGGCCTCGTGAAGCCCGTACCGACGGACTTCGACGAGGGCGCCGAAGTCGTCGTGTCGGGCAACTTCACCCGCCGCGCCGCCAACGGCCAGGCCGACTCCAACGGCCTGCTCGAGTACACCTCGCACACGACCACCGCGCCTGCCCCGCCCGCCGCTCCCCGGCGCTGACGGCCCGCGGTCCCGCTCTCACCCCCCGCACGAATCAGTCCACGTTCATCGCCTTGGCGACCTCGAGGCCGAGGGCGTGGTCTTCCATCATCGCCCGCGACCAGCGCTGCATCACGGGGCCGAATTCCCCCAGCTCGATGCCCAGCGCGGCGAGCGTCTCCTTGCGCTTCGCCTGATCGGCGCGCAGCCCGCGCACCATCCGAACGTACTCCGACACCCGCGCCACCGGCTGCCCCGGAAACACCTCGCGGTCGCGCAGCGCCCCGTCGGGCGCCGAGTCGCGCGGGGCGGGGTCGTGCAGCGTCGCCGCGGGCTGCCACCCCTCGGAGGCCGCGTGCGCCAGCACCAGGCACTGCAGCCGCACGTCGCCGAGCGTCCCGTGGTGGTGCGTGACCCGCCACGTCCCCGGGCGCACCCGCAGCAGCCAGGCCACCGCGCCGCCGGCCTGCGCCTCCAGCCCCGTCGGAAGCGCCACCGCCGCGCGCGCGCCCTGCAGGCACGCGGCCATCCAGGCCTCCTCGCCGTGCGTCGCCACCGCCTCCGCCACGCAGCGTCCAGAGGCGCGGGCCCAGGCCAGTACGAGCCAGCCGCTCGCGACGTCCACCACCTCCGTCACCGACGCGGTGGGGCGCTCCCATCGCCCGGCGAGCTCGCCCGCGAAGGTCTGCCCGCTGGGCATCCCCGCCACCACCGCGACCCCGTCGGGCTCGCCCATCGCGCTCGTCACCACCGCGCACTGCAGCGCCGCGTCGCCCGGTCGCCACGCCGCGCCGCGAAGCCCCTCCGGGAGCGCCACCCCCGCGGTGAGGGTCACCCGCCGCGCGACCGCCAGGGCCTCCGTCGACCGGTCGACGCTCAGCCACGCGACCTCCTCGCCGCCGCGCGCGAAGGCCTCGCTCCAGGCCTCGTCGGGGGAGAGCAGCGCGGCGTCGGTCGCCCGCGCGTCCCGCGCCGTGAGCTCGGGCGCCGCGGCCAGCAGGTGCCGGCGGCAGCGCTGGTAGGCCTCGCGCGCCGCCTCCTCGCTCCGGACGATGGACTCCGGCGCGGGCCACGGTTCGACGCCCAGCGCGCTCGCCGCGCGGTGCCGGAGCTCCCACGGTTCGCCGGGCTCGGCGCCGCGCCACCGCGGGAGCGCCCGCGCGTCGAGCGCGATCACCGGGACGCCCTGGTCGTGCCGCACGCCCAAGCGGTCGTGCGACGGGGTCACCACCCCCGCCCGCAGGGGGCCCACGCGGGCCGGCGCCGCGACCAGCACGGGCCTGAGCGTCGCGGGCGCGGCGTGGGGACGCGCCGTGGAGGGCCCCGCCGCGAGGGCCCGCGCCAGCACCGAGGCCTCGATGCGGAGGATCGTCGGGCCCGCGGCCGGCGTCGCCGCGGACTCCGGCAGCGCGAGGTGCTCGAGGCCGAGCACGTCGAGGCCGTCGGGCGACAGCCGTCCGCGGAGCGCGGGCAGCACGTGGCGACCCACCGCGAAGACCGCCGCGGGGGCGCGCGCCGCGTCGAGGGTGTCCTGCAGCAGCATGCCGTGGACGGTGTCGGCGAGCAGCCGGCCCGCGTCGCGCCGCCAGGCGGCGTGGCGCGCCGCGAAGTCACCCCCGTCGAGCAGCACCGCCCGCACGACGGCCACGGCGTCGGCGACCCGCAGGCCCACCCGCGCCGTGACCCGCAGGTGCCCCGCGCGCCCCGCGCCGAGCCCGGTGACCGCCCCGACGGGCGCGTCGAGGTCGAGCGCCCACGGGCCCCCGGAGGTCACGAAGAATACCTGGATGTGTAAGGTCCCGTCCGGGCGGGCCCACGCGGCGACGGCGGGCCACTGCGCCGGGTCGAGGGCGTAGCGCCCGGGGCCCACCACGCCGATGGGCGCCCCGTCGGCGACGAACACCGCCTGCTCGTGCCCCTGCACCACCAGCGTCGCGCCCGCGGCCGGGACCTCAGGCCAGCGGTGCACCCACTCCAGCGCGGCGTCGCCCTGCCGCACGATCTCCCGCTCGCTCATCGCCCTGCAGGCTACGCCCAAACAGGCCGCGCCGGGGCCCCCGGAAACCCGCTCAGCCCTGCTGCCCGTGGCGCCCCGCGCCCGCCGCGAAGCGCGCGGCCCCGGCGGCCCCGTCGGCCAGCAGCGCCTCGGCCCCGTCGACGAACTCCGCCGCCAGCGCCTCCCCCGTCGGCAGCTCGAAGGCCCGGTACACCCCGCGGCGGTCGGCCATCGCGCAGGCCCACGGGTGCGCGGCGATCTCCTGCGCCAGCGCCTCCGCTGCCGCCCGCGCGGCGCCGCGGGGGACCACCCGGTTGACGAGGCCCATCGCGAGCGCCTCGTCGGCGCGCACCGCCCGGCCGGTGAGCACGAGGTCGAGCGCCCGCCCGAGCCCCACGACGAGCGGCAGGCGCGCGGTGCCGCCGTCGATGAGCGGCACGCCCCAGCGGCGGCAGAACACCCCCAGCACGGCGTCGTCTTCCATCACCCGCAGGTCGCACCAGAGCGCGAGCTCGAGGCCCCCCGCGACGGCGTGGCCCGCGATGGCGGCGATCACCGGCTTGCCCATCGCCATGCGCGACGGGCCCATCGGGCCGTCGCCGGTCGGGTCGAGGCGGTTGGCCTCGCCCGCCGCGATGGCCTTGAGGTCGGCGCCCGCGCAGAAGGTCCCGCCCTCGCCGCAGAGCACCGCGACCCGGGCGGAGTCGTCGGCAGCGAAGGCCCGGAAGGCGTCCGCGAGCGCGTCGGCGGTCGCCCGGTCGACCGCGTTCTTCACCGCCGGCCGATCGATGATCACCGTCGTCACGACCCCGCTCCGCTCGACCCGCACCGTCATCGCGCCTCTGCTCCCTTCGATCCCGTCGCGGCACCGATGCTTGCCCGGGGCGCGCGCCCCGACGATCGTGCCTGACCCATGGACAAATACACCCTGACCGTCGAGCCGCTCGACGCCTATCGCAAGGCCGCCGACCCGCGGGCCGACGCCGTGGCCGTCGTGCGGGCGGGCTCGCTCGTGAGCGAGGGCTTCGGCGACGAGATCCCGCTGCTGCACCGCATCAACGCGTGCATCGGGGAGAGGCTCCTGGAGCGCATCGCGCGGCTTGTGGGCGCGCGAACCCGCGTGCGAGTATCCGCCACCCTTCGCGCGCGGCGGCGGCTGCAGAGCCTCCGCCGGGGCGTCCGTCGGGGGAAGGAAATGCACGGATGAAGATCACGTTGGGACTGTCCGGGTCAGGCGCTGAGGTCGACCTGTTCGCGGTGCTCGTGGCGGAGGAAGACCTCGCCGGCGACACCCTGCTGAACGAC
>CAIOSS010000368.1 GCA_903860995.1 uncultured delta proteobacterium
CCACCGGGCGCAGTCGCCGATGAAGATCACCTTCTCGCCGGGCGCCGCGTCGATGGGCCCCTCGTAGGCGCCGAACACCACGTGGATGCGCGGCATCTTGGTGTCGGCCTGGTCGTCGAAGAGGCGGATGACCTCGATGGCCTCCTCGATGGCGCCGGGGCATCCCCCCCAGCAGTAGTCGGTCTTCTCCCCCTCCGGCGGCGGGCCCGCGTAGGCCGTGATGTGCGAGCCCTCGAAGTACTTCTCGACCCTGATGAGCCCGACCTTGAAGCCCTTCGCGCGGGCGCGGGCCTCCTCGAAGGAGACGTCGCCCTCGATGCGGATGCTCGCGAGGTCGACCGGGCCGAAGCCGCGCTCGTAGGCCAGGCGGAGGTGGTCGACGGAGAGCGGGTCGACCCCGATGAGGTGACAGCACACCGCGTCGAAGGCGAGCTGGTTGTCACCCATGATCACGAGGTTGAGGGGGAAGGGGACGGGCGTGAGCATCCGCCCTTCGCCCGCGGTGATCGCGTCGATGGCGATGAACTCCGGCTGGATGATGTACTGGAGGTCGGCGATCTTCTCGTTGAGCCGGTGGTCGTGGTCGATGAGCCGGTGCCGGTCGTCCTGGATCCCGATGTAGTTCTTCATCGAGAAGGTCACGGTGGTCCACGGGTGGGCCTTGAACTTCGGGCAGTTGACGAAGAAGTCGGCCTTCGCGACGGGCTCCGGGGTGAACACGTAGTCGCGCAGCCGCCCGGCGTGGGTGTACGCGACCTCGACCTGCGGCTCCTCCTCGAAGCAGTAGCGCTTGACCCCGACGCGCTTGAGCATCGGGTTGTAGCCCGCCCCCTCGAAGGCCCTGCGCGTGGGGATGGTGATGCCGCAGCGCTCACCCACGGCCAGCTCGGTCATCGCGCCGCGGTCGCGATCCTGGAGCGCCCGCAGCACCCCTTCGACGAACTCCGGGCGGGTGTACGCGTTCTTGAAGAGCTCGCCCGCCGAAACGATATTGGGCTTGACCAGGGTGCGACCGCGAGGCCGGAGCCCGAGGGTGTCGAGGCCGTCGCGCACGATGCCGCGGATGCGCTCGGGGTCGTACGCGTCGCAGTGGCGGAGGATGACCGTGGGGTTGGGGTTGGGCCGCATCCCGCCACGTTGCACCCGCGATGCGCACTTGAACAGACCGGCCGCCACGAAGTCGGCGCCCCGCGACGAGGTCCCCACCGCGGGAGGCGATCGTGGAATCATCGTGCGCCCGTATGACCAACCTGGCTCGTCGCCTGACCCTCGGCGCGGTCCTCCTGCTGGGGCCGCTCCTCGTCCTCGCGGCGCCCCTGTGGTTGGGACAGACGCTCTTCGCGGGCGACCTCCTCACGTACTCGTACCCGCTGAAGATCTACGTCCGGCAGCGGCTCCTCGAGGGCGACCTCGCCCTCTGGAACCCGCAGCTGGGCCTCGGGCGCCCGGTGCTCGCGATGATCCAGCCGGGGGTGCTCGATCCGCTCAACCTCCTTACCCTCCTGCCCCTTCCCCTCGGCCTCGACCTCTTCTCCCTCGTCCACCTCCCCATCGTCGCGCTCGGCCTGCGCCAGTAGAGGAACGTAAATTTGAAGATGCAATCCGGACGCGAAATGCAACGCTTGAGACTACGACTACGACCACGCCGGC
>CAIOSS010000369.1 GCA_903860995.1 uncultured delta proteobacterium
CCCGCGGCGCCGGCGCCGGCGGCGGCGCTTGTTGCCGTCCTGCTTCTCCGCCGAGCCGCCGAGCAGGGGCTCCTCGTCGTCATCCTCTTCGGAGAGACCCTCGACCGCGGCGGCCATGCGGGCCATGCGCTCGATCTCCTCGGGCGTGCGGGGCGACTCGTCGACCACGGGCGCAGGGGGCGCCGCGGGGGCCACGGGCGCGTGGGTGACGACCTCGTCGGCGCTGAGCTCCTCGGAGGCGTGCTCGGCCGGCACCTCGGCGCCGTTGACGACGCTCGGGGCCGCGGCGGGAGCGGACTCGGCCGGGGCGGCAGCCTCGGTGGTCTCGGCGACGTCGGTCTCCTCGACCGCGGCGGCGTCGATGGAGCCCCACTCGCGCAGCCCGAACACGCCCGGGCGGACGCGTACGATGTTCTGCGCAGGGTCGTCCCGGCGGGTGAGCGTCGCGAGCCGCGTGCTCATCGTCACCTCGGGGGTCTTGCCCACGTGGGACAGCAGGTTCTCGTCGATGGAGATCTGCGTGATCTTCTTGAAATGCAGGGGCTTGCCCGCCTTGCGGAGCACGGCCTCGGCGGCCTCGGTGAACGTCATGGAAACCCTCGGTTCGATGGTCGAGCGCCCCCTCGCGGTCGCGCTCGCCCGAACATTCGGGGGCCACGTGCGCGGGCTGATCGACTCTTTGCGGACATCGACCACGTACCAGGGCCCACCCCTGATCACGCGATGTCGAGCGGAGCCTACGCCGAAGTACCGTGCGAGGTAAAGCGCCGTCGCAATGGATCTCCGCGCCTCCGCCGTGGCGCGGTGCGGAGGGATCGACTACCTACGTCCTCAGGCCACCCATCGGCCCAGATCCCCACTGCCATGGCCAACACCACCGACTCCCCGAAGCCGCGCGCGTCGCGCGCCCCGCTCTACATCAACATCGCCCTTGTCGTGGGCGCCCTCGGGATCTTCCTCGCGTGGCGCCGCGCGCGAGACCCGCACCGCCTCTGGGCGAAGGGCCTCGACGAGTCGCACCAGCGCTACGTCGACACCGCCCTGCGCCGGTGCTTCGGCAGCACCTCCCCGGCCGACATCCGCCGCGTCGCCGACGCGGTGCGCGGCGGCACGCTCACGAGGCCTTTCTCGGAGTGTCACCGCGGCCCGATGGCCGAGCTCCTGGTGGCGCCCAACAGCTTCATCCAGTCGATCCAGAACCCACCCATCGAGGTGTACCGGCTGCGCGAGCGCGAGCGCTCTGCGTTGATGCGGCTCACCGCCAGCGCGCGAATGCTGGAGCAGGACGTCAGCCACGCCGCGGGGCACCCCACGACCGAGCAGCGCGAGCCGCTCGCGACCAAGGTCGAAGACCTCGCCGTCGCAGCCCAGCAGGAGCGCGAGGCCTTCGACGACCTCGTGCGCGCCGCCCGCGACGCGGCGTCCCTGTTCTGACCAACAAGCGCCCTTCCCCCCGATCTCGCGTCGGCGCGTCGGGGGGGAACTGGGGCCCTGCGGCGGTGCGCAGAAACACGAACGCCCTGGGAACCTCATCGGTTCGCCAGGGCGTTGGCGTTCAACCATCAGTCAGTCGATCAGGCGAGGTGGACGGGACTTGAACCCGCGATCTCCGGCGTGACAGGCCAGCGCGATAACCAGCTTCGCTACCACCCCACTCTTCAGTCCGCGGTTTGTGACCGCTTCCCGTCGAAGGGAGCAGCGGTGTACTCCCCGACCCGGCGGACTGTCAAAGAAAAAAAACGCACGCCTACTTCCCCGTGAAGCTGCGCGGGGCGCGCGGGTTCTCGACGAAGGTTCGCATGCCGCTCTTCTGGTCTTCGGTGGCGAAGCAGAGTGCGAAGCCCTGGATCTCCAGCTCCTTGGCGACGCCGAGCGGGACGTTCTCCGCCGCGTTCATCACCCGCTTCGCGTGGCCCACCGCGAGCGGGGCGTTCTTCGCGATCGCGTCGGCGAGGGACTTCACCTCCGCCGCGAGCGCATCGTGGGCCACCACCCGGTCGGCGAGCCCGATCGCGAGCGCCTCGGCCGCGCCGATGACACCGCCCACGAACACCAGCTCGCGGGCCTTGCCGACGCCCACGCGCCGGGCGAGCCGGATGGTTCCGCCGAAGCCGGGGATCACCCCGAGGCCCACCTCGGGCTGACCGAACTTCGCCTTGTCGCTCGCCACGATGAGGTCGCACGCGAGCGCGATCTCCGCCCCGCCGCCGAGCGCGAAGCCGTTGACCGCCGCAATGATGGGGTAGCCCACCGCCGCCATCAGCTCACCGAGCGCGTGCCCCTTGCGCGCGAAGCGCCCGGCCGCCTCGCTGTCGAGCCCGGCCATCTCCGCGATGTCCGCGCCCGCCACGAAGGCCTTGTCGCCGGCGCCCGTGAGCACCGCCACGCGCACCCCGGGCTGCGCCGCGAGGGCCGTGAAGGCCTGCGTGAGCTCGTCGATCACCCGCGCGTTGAGCGCGTTGAGCTTCTCGGGGCGGTGGATGACCACCGTCGCCACGTGCCCCTCGACCGACACCCTGATCGTCTCGTAGTCCATCGTCGACCTCCCTGATTACCGGGTCTCGTAAGAGTAGAACCCGCGCCCGGTCTTGCGGCCCAGCCAGCCCGCGGCGACGTAGTTTCGCAGCAGCACCGGCGCCCGGTACTTGTCGTCGCCGAACTCCCGGTGCAGCACGTCGGCGATGGCCAGCACCGTGTCGAGCCCGATGAAATCCGACAGCTCGAGCGGGCCCATCGGGTGGTTGAGCCCCAGCTTCGCGGCGTGGTCGATGTCGTGGGGGGTGCCGAGCCCGGCCTCCAGGACGAACACCGCCTCCACCAGCAGCGGGAGCAGCATCCGGTTGACCAGGAACCCGGGGCTGTCCTTCGCCGTCACGGCGGTCTTGTTGAGCCGCGCCACGGCCCCGAGCGCGCGCTGGTAGGTCGCGTCGCTGGTCTGCAGCGCCCGCACGATCTCGACGAGCCGCATCATCGGCACCGGGTTGAAGAAGTGCAGCCCGACCACGTCGGCGGGGCGCTTCGTCGCGGCCGCGATGCGCGTGAGCGAGATGGAGCTGGTGTTGCTCGCGAGCACCGCGCCGGGCTTCACCGCGGCGTCGAGCTGCGCGAAGAGCGAGAGCTTGGTCTCGAGGTCTTCGGTGACGGCCTCGACCACCAGGTCGGCCCCGGCGAGGTCGGCGATGCCGCCGACCGGGACGATGCGCGCCACCAGCGCGGCCGCGTCGTCGGCGGTGACCTTCCCCTTCTCCACCAGCTTCTTCAGCCCGCCGGCGATCTTGTCGCGCGCCGCCGTCGAACGCGCGATGGACGCGTCGGCCAGCAGCACCGTCCACCCCGAACCCGCCGCGACCTGGGCGATGCCCGAACCCATCTGCCCAGCGCCCAACACACCGAACACCGCGATGTCACTCATGCCCGAGCGGGTAGACCACCGCCGTCACCATCGTCAACCCCTCTGAATGCACCGTACCAGCTCCGGGTCGGCATCGCCGACCAGGTCGACATCGGGTTCCGCCTCTCCGCCCTGTCGACCATCGGCGGCGACGTGAAGATCAACCTCCTCCGCTCGTCCGGCTTCGACCTCTCCCTCGACCCCGGCATCCAGGGTGCCTACGTCGTCGGCTTCACGCGGGACGACAGCGGCTCCCTCGGCATCGTGTACTTCAACCTCCCGGTGCTCCTCGGCTTCAACCTCTCGCGCAACTTCACGCTCCTTGCGTCGCCGGGGATCCTCTACACGGTGTTCACTGGCGGCTCGGCCTCGTCCTTGAGCGGCGACCGCTCGAGCGTCTCCGCGTCGGGCATCGCCGGGCGCCTCGGCGTCGGCTTCGCGGCGCGCGTGAACAACTCCTTCGCGATCCAGCCCGAGTTCACGGTGCTCTTCCCGCTGGAGGGAGAGTCCAGCGGCGCGATCTTCTCGCTGGGCCTCGGCTTCCAGTTCGGGTCGCAGCCCGATCACTCGGACATCCAGTAGCGCAGCGCGCCCCCCCGACGCGCTCCCGCCTTTCTCCCCTCCCCCGAATCCCGCTAGCGCTCGATCACCACCGCCACGGCCTCGCCGCCGCCGATGCACAGCGTCGCCAGGCCGCGCTTCGCGCCGCGCTTCGCCAGCGCGTGCGTGAGCGTCGTCAGGATGCGCGCGCCGCTCGCCCCGATGGGGTGCCCGAGGGCGACCGCGCCGCCGTGGACGTTCACCTTCGCGAGGTCGAGGCCCGACTTCTGCGCCACCGCGAGCGCCACCACCGCGAAGGCCTCGTTGACCTCGAAGAGGTCGATGTCGCCCACCGACAGCCCCGTGCGCTTGAGCGTCGCCGCGATCGCCTTGGACGGCGCCGTCGTGAACCACTCGGGCTCCTGCGCCGCGCTGCCGTACCCGACGATGCGCGCCAGGGGTGTGAGCCCGAGGCGCTTCACCGCGTCGCCCGAGGCCAGCACCAGCGCCGAGGCGCCGTCGTTGATCTTGCTCGCGTTGGCCGCCGTGATGGTGCCGGCCTTGTCGAAGGCGGGCTTGAGGGCGGCCATCTTGTCGGCGTCGCCGCGCTTCGGCTCGTCGTCCTCGAGTACCGTCACGGCCCCCTTGCGCCCATCGATGGTCACGCCCACGATTTCGTCGGCGAAGAGACCCTCGGACTGCGCCGCCAGCGCGCGCCGGTAGCTCTCCTTCGCGAACGCGTCCTGCGCCTCGCGGCTGAAGGACATCTCCTTGGCGCAGAGCTCGCCCGCGACGCCCATGTGGAAGTTCTTGTAGGGATCCCACAGGCCGTCGTGGATCATCCCGTCGACGGCCGTCGCGTTGCCCATCCGCATGCCCTTGCGCGCCGTGGGCAGGTAGTACGGCACGTTGGACATGCTCTCCATGCCGCCCGCGACCACCACCTCGGCGTCACCCAGCATGATGCTCTTCGCGCCGAGCATCACGGCCATCAACCCCGAGCCGCACACCTTGCCCACGGTGGTGCACGGCACGTCCGTGGGAAGCCCAGCGTAGAGGGCGGCCTGCCGCGCGGGCGCCTGCCCCTCGCCCGCGGTGAGCACGTTGCCCATGTAGACCTCGCCCACCTGGTCGGGCGCGAGCTTCGCACGCTCGAGCGCGGCCTTCACCGCCGTCGCCCCGAGCCGCGTCGCCGCCACGTCCGCCAGCGAGCCCTGAAACGCCCCGATGGGCGTGCGCACCGCGCTGCAAATAAACACCTCGACCTTCGACATCGCCGCTCTCCTCGCCGCTCATCCGGCGCGTGGGTTTCGTTTCGCCGCGGATTGTCCCCGCGTGAACACCCCCGTCAAGCGCTCACTCCACCCGCCCGGACTTGCGCTCCCGCGCGCGGAGGGCTAGCTCCGCCGCGCTCTTGCGGCTGCCGCGGTGCTCGAAGCGGGTGACGTCCACCCCGCTCGAGCGGACGAAGTTCTGCACGTCGGCGTTGTCGACCGCGAGCACCTCGGCGGGCGAGCCCTGCGCCACGACGCGGCCCTTGATGAGCATCGCGATGCGGTCGGCGATGTCGAAGGCGCTGACCATGTCGTGGGTGATCACCACCGAGGTGACCCCGAAGCGCTCGCGCATCTCCTCGATGAGCGAGTCGACCGTCCGCGACGTCACGGGGTCGAGCCCGCTCGTGGGCTCGTCGTAGATGAGCAGCTCGGGCTCCATCACCAGGGCCCGCGCGATGCCTACCCGCTTCGCCATGCCGCCGGAGATCTGCGCCGGCGTGAGGGTCGCGGCGTGGTCGACGCCGAGCTCCTTCAGCTTGGTCATCGCCTTGTCACGGATGTCCCGCTCGGAGAGCTTCGTCTGCTCTCGCAGGGGAAAGGCCACGTTGTCGAAGACCGTCATCGAGTCGAAGAGCGCGTACTTCTGGAACACCATCCCGAAGCGCCTTCGCGCCTTCGCCAGCTGCACGTCGTTGAGCGACGCGATGTCCGTCCCGTCGATCACGATGCGCCCGCGCGTGGGGCGCTCGAGCGCGATGAGGTGGCGCACCAGCGTGCTCTTTCCCGCGCCCGACCCCCCGATGACCACCAGGGTCTCCGCGCGGCCGATGATCATGTCGACCCCGTGCAGGATGGTGCGGTCGCCGTAGATCTTGACCAGGCCCTCCACCACCACGTGCGCGTCGGCTGCGTCGAGCACCGGTCGTCCCCGCTCAGATCTCGGTGAGCATCGACGTGATGATGTAGTCGAGCACGAACACCCCGACCACACCCCAGACCACGGCCTTCGTGGTCGCCTGCCCCACGCCCACCGCGCCGCCGGAGGCGAAGTACCCGTGCCGGCACGCGATGAGGGTCACCGCGAAGCCGAAGACCAGCGCCTTGATGAGCCCCTGGGTGATGTCCGACGGCTTGAGCATCGTCTTGATGCGGTCGGCGAAGATGCCCGGGTCGAGCGAGAGGCCCCACACGCCCACGGCCCACGCGCCGCCGATGCCCACGAGGAAGAAGATGAGGGCGAGCACGGGGACCATCACCACCCCGGCGATCATCCGCGGCACCACGAGGTACTGCACCGGGTTGACGGCCATGGTCTCGAGCGCGTCGATCTGCTCGGACGAGCGCATGTTTCCGAGCTCGGCGGCCATGCCCGAGCCCGCGCGCGCAGACACCATGATGGCCGTGAGCACCGGGGCCATCTCCCGGGAGAGGGTGAGCGCCACCACCCCGCCGACCATGTTCTCCGCGCCGAAGCGCCGGAAGCCGTAGACGGTCTGCACGGCGAAGACCATCCCCGTGAAGAGGCCGACCAGGCCCACGAGGAAGATGGACTGCACGCCCACGAACTCCATCTGGGCCACCACCAGGGGGACGCGGTACGGCGGGCGGATGCCCCACACGAACGACCGGAACGCCAGGTCGCCGAGGACGCCCACCTGCTCGAAGGCGTTCTTCACCGGGGCCAGTAGGGTGGCGAGGACACCCGGGGGCTTCGGGGAATCGTCACTCACCGGTCGGGGGACCGTTCGCGGTACGAGCGCGGCACCCGACGCGAGACCGCGGTGAGCACCTCGTAGGGGATCGTGCCGACCCGTCGCGCGATCTCCTCGGCCCGGATGACGTCGAAGCCCCCGGGGCCGCGCTGCGAGCCGAGGAGTACCGCCTCGTCGCCCACCGCCACGCCCGACCGCCGGGCGAGGTCGGTGACGTCGACGGTGGTCATGTCCATCGAGACGTTGCCCACCACCCGGCACCGCTGGCCCTGGATGAGCACCTCGGCGTCGGACGACAGCCGCCGGAAGAAGCCGTCGGCGTAGCCCACCGGGAGCGTCGCGATCACCGACGTGCGGCCGGTGCGCCACGCGCCGCCGTATCCGACCGGCGACCCGGGAGGGAGCTCGCGGAGGGCGATGACCTCCGTGCGCAGGCGCATCACCGGGAGCAGGCCCGGCGCGTCGTGCAGGAAGGGGGTCACTCCGTAGAGGGCGACGCCCACCCGCACGAGGTCGAGCCGCGCCTCGGGCATCCGGAAGGCCGCCGCGCTCGCCGCCGCGTGGCATACCCCGGGGAGTATCCCGTGGTGCGCGCAGAGCGCCCTCGCCGCCTCGAAGCGGGCGAGCTGCGTCGCGGTGAAGCTCGGGTCGTCGCAGTCCGCGTTGGCGAAGTGGGTCATCAGGCCCTCCACCACGACGTGCCCCATCGAAGCGATGGCGTCGAGGAAGGGCGGCAGCGCCGCGGGCGTCACGCCCAGCCTGCCCATGCCCGTGTCGACCTTGAGGTGCACGCGCACCGGCAGGTACGAGCGCGCGGCCCGGAGCGCCTGGAGCTGCGAGGCATCGTGGATGACGGGGGTGAGCCGCGCGTCGAGCGCCGCGCCGAGGCCCTCGCCGTAGAGCCCCGACATCACCAGGATGGGCAGCGAGACGCCCGCCGCGCGGAGCTCGATGCCTTCCTCGACCAGGGCCACGCAGAGCCCGTCGACCCCGGCGGACTCCAGGGCCCGCGCCACGGGGATGACCCCGTGACCGTACGCGTCGGCCTTCACGACGGCGTAGACCCGCGGCGGTGCAGGGCGGTCTTCGGCGACCAGCGCCCGCACCACGCCGAGGTTGTGCGCGAGCGCATCGAGGTCGATCTCCGCGCGGGTCGGCCGCAGGGCCACCCCGGCGTCAGCGCGGGACGACACCACCACCCGCAGCGTCGCCCCGGCGTCGCTCACCCGACCTCGTGGACCTTGTAGCTGGTGACGATCGGCGAGCGCTCCATCACCCGGTGGATCCACTGGGAGTCGCGCGCGGCGACGGCCACGAGGCGCACCTCGCCGCCGTCCCTGGGCTCGGCGAACTTCCCGAAGCCTACCGCGCGCGCCTCGTCGGCGGTCATCACCTGCGCCTGCGTCTCCCGCAGGGCCTCCTCGGAGAGGAGGGTCGACGGGTCGCTGCCGGCCACGAGGTGGCACTCGAAGATGTGCATCATGGGCGCGCACTATCGCACGGCCCGACCGAGGGTTCACCCGTCACGGTCACCCGTCGACGAAGGCCCGGAACCACGTCTCCAGCACCAGCAGCGTCCAGAGCCGGTCGGCCCCGCCGCGGCCCGCGTCGAGGTCGGCGAAGAGCGCCTCCACCGCCTCCGGCCGGAGCACCCCGCGGTCGCGGGCGGTCTGGTCGAGCAGCAGATCGCGCGCCATCGGGCGGAGGTCGCGGGTCATCCACCGGGTGAGCGGCAGCCCGAAGCCCCGCTTGCTGCGACGCAGGATCTCCTCGGGCACGAGGTCGCCCACCGCCCTCCGCAGCAGGTGCTTCGGCCGCCAGCGAGACTGCACCGACGAGGGGAGCCGCGCCGCGAACTCCACCACCGCCGTGTCGAGGAAGGGGCAGCGCACCTCGAGGGCGTGGGACATCGCCGCGATGTCGACCTTCGCGTTGATGTCATCGGCGAGGTAGGTCTGGAAATCCAGGTCGAGCAGCCTCCGGAGGTGGTCGGGCGCGCGGCTCGCGGCCAGCAGGGCGGCGAAGCGCCGGCGGGTGGCGCCCGGGTCGACCGACGCCATCGCGGGACCATACAAGCGCGCCTTGTCGGCCGCGGTGAAGTGACCGAGCAGCGCGAGGTAGCGCCCCGCCTCCCCCTGGTCGAGCGCGCCCCCGAGCCGCACCACGTCGGGGTGGACCCATCGACCGGCCCGACCCATCGCCCACTGTACTGCCGGGCGCAGCGGCGCCGGGAGGTGGTCGAAGGCCGACGACAGGCGGGCCGGGTTGTAGCGCTTGTACCCCGCGAAGCTCTCGTCGCTGGCGTCACCCGAGAGCGAGACCGTGACGTGCTCGCGTGCCATGCGCGCGAGGTACCAGGTGGCCACGGCGCTGCTGTCCCCGAAGGGCTCGCCGTGGTGCGCGACGATCTCGCGCAGCGCCGTGGTCATCTCCGGCGCCACCACCAGCTCGTGGTGCTCGGTGCCGTAGCGCGCGGCGACGAGGCGGGCGTAGCGCAGCTCGCTGTCGTCAGCGTCGGGGAAGCCGATGGAGAAGGTCTTCACGGGGCGCGGAGAGGCGCGGGCCATGAGGGCGACGATGACCGAGCTGTCGACCCCGCCGGAGAGGAAGGCCCCGAGGGGGACGTCGGCGACCATGCGCCGCCGCACCGCGCCGTCGAGCAGCCTGCGGAGTTCGAGCGCGAGCTCGTCCTCCGGGGCGCCGAGGGTCTCGCCGCAGGGGCGACTCCAGTAGCGCCTCGGCGCCGGGGCCTCGCCGGGCGCGATCACCGCGAGGGTCGCGGGCGGGAGCTTGTAGACGCCCGCGTAGACGGTGCGCGGCGCCGGCACGTACTGGAGCGAGAGGTACTCGTCGACCGCCGCGAGGTCGACCGCGGGGCGCTCGTCGGGGAAGGCCCGCACCAGCGCGTGGAGCTCGGACGCGAAGGCCAGGCCGCGGCGCGTTCGACGGTAGAAGAGGGGCTTCTTGCCGCTGCGGTCGCGGGCGAGCACGAGCACCCGGCGGCGCGCGTCCCAGAGCGCCAGCGCGAACATCCCGTGGATGGCCTGCACGAAGCCCTCGGCGCGGTCTTCCCAGAGGTGCAGCACCACCTCGCTGTCGGAGCGCGAGCGCAGCGTGTGGCCCTGCGCGACGAGCGCCTCGCGGATGGGCTCGAAGTCGTAGATCTCGCCGTTGACCACGGCGGTGACGGCGCCGTCCTCGTTGGCGATGGGCTGGTTGCCGTCGGCGCTGAGGTCGATGATCGAGAGGCGCCGGTGGCCGAGCACCACGCCGGGCGCGCGCCAGATGCCCTCGGCGTCAGGGCCGCGGTGGGCGATGGCGTCGAGCATGCGCTTCACCGCGGCGTCGTCGTCGGGGTGCACCCCGGCGCGCGCGTCGTCTGCCATGAACCCCGCGATGCCGCACATTGAAGTGCCGCACCCGCTACCACCGCGGAGCGCCCGGCGGCAACCCCGCGCCCCGCGCCGCCTCGTTGCTGCCCGCGGACCCGGGTGATAGAGACGCCCGGATGTCGCGTAGGAAGGTCCTCTTCTTCATCTCCTCGCTCACTCAGGGCGGCGCCGAGCGGCAGATGGTGGAGCTCATGCGCGGCCTCGACCCGGCGCGCTTCGAGACGCGCCTCGCGCTCTGCCACCGCACCGACCACCTCGGCTACACGCTCCCGGGCGGCGAACCCTACTCCATCGACGCCACCTTCGGCCCCACGCCGGGCTCCTTCGCGCGCCTGGTGCGCATCGTGCGCGAGGTGCGCCCGGACATCATCCACTCGTACATGGGCTACGAGAACCTCTTCGCCCGCCTCGCCGCGCGCTACACCGGCATCGGCCGCGCGGTCTCCTCGGTGCGCTGCACCCGGATGCCTCGCCGCGACGTCTTCTACGAGCGCGCCACGCACGGCATGATCGACGCGCTCATCTGCAATTCCGTGGGCATCCGCGACGAGCTCCACGCCCGCGCGGGCATCCCCCTCGCCGACATCGACGTGATCGAGAACGGCGTCGACCACGACCGCTTCCGCCCCGTCGACGCGGCCGCGCGGGCCGCCATCCGCGCCGAGTGGAAGCTCGAGGGCCGCTGCGCCCTGCTGGTCCCCGGTCGCCTCTCCGAGCAGAAGAACCAGCTCGCCATCGTGCGCGCGCTCTCCTCGATGAAGCGCGCCGGGGCGCTTCCGCCAGGGCTCGTGGTGGTCTTCGCAGGCCGCGGCTCGCCGCCGCTCTTCGGCGAGTACATCCGCCGCGTGGCCGACCGGGCCGACCTCGGCGACGCCCTCCGCTTCGTGGGGATCGTAAAGCCCATCGAGCGCCTCATCGCCGCGGCCGACGGGGTGCTGCTGCCCTCCCACTACGAGGGCCTGCCCAACGCGGTGATCGAGTCGATGAGCTGCGCCACCCCGACGATCGTGTCGCCCGCGGCCAACACCGACGCCCTCAACGAAGACGGCGTGACGGGCCTCGTCTGCGCGGGCACCGAGCCCGAGGCCGTGGAGGCCGCCATCCGCCGCTTCGTCGCGCTCTCCCCCGACGAGCGAGCGCGCATGGGCGAGCGCGCCTACGCCGCGGCGACGGAGCGCTTCGCGGTGCAGCGCATGGTGGCGCGCACGGTGGAGGTCTACGCGCGGGTGCTCGGCGACCCGGGGCTCGCGGCGCCGTGATCTCGCTGGTGATGGCAGCGTACAACCGGGCCCACACCCTGCCCCGCGCACTCGACAGCGTGATCGCGCAGGACTGGACCGACTGGGAGGTGGTCGTCGTCGACGACGGCTCGGCGGACGACACCGTCGCCGTCGTGGGGCGCTACGCCGCCGAAGCCCGCATCAAGCTCGTGCGACACGATCGCAACCGCGGGGTGACCGCCGCGAAGAACACCGGCTTCGACCACTGCGCGGGCGAGTGGATCGGCGCGCTCGACAGCGACGACGAGCTCGCGCCCGGGGCTCTCTCGGCGCTCATGGCCGTGCTGCGCGACGTCGACCCGACCCTCGACGCCATCGGCTGCAACTGTGTCGACTCGCGCACCGGCGAGCTCTCGGGCCACGGCTGGGAGCGCGACCGCTACATCGACCTGCGCGCCTCGCTCGAGGACATCCGCGGGGAGTTCTGGGGGATCTTCCGCGCGAGCCTGCTCGGGCGCAGCCGCTTCGACGAGCGCATCGCGGGCCGGGAGGCCGTGCTCTGGTCGCGCATCTATGAGGGCGCCCGGTGGTACTACCTGCATCGCGGGCTGCGGATCTACCACACCGAGGGCGACGACCGGCTGACGTCGCGGCGGCTCTCCAACCTGCGCGCCAACCCGCGGCAGTACCGCTCGTTCGTGGTGCTCACGGAGGAGGCGACGGACTACCTGGACAAGCTCCGACGGTGGAGCCCGCGGCAGTACGGCGACGTGATGGGCGCGGCGGCGAAGCAGTTCCTGGCGTCGGGGGACGTCCGTCGAACCGCGCGGGCGCTCGGACGCTCCATCGAGGGCTACGGGCTCGCGGCGCTCTCGCGCCTTCGCCGGCCTGCGTAGCCGTCAGCGAGGGACCTCCACGCGCGCGACGATCGCGAGGCCGTGCAGGTCGAAGCGCCGCGCGACCTCGGCCGCCTCGTAGAGACGGCGGCTGGGAAACAGCGCCCGGGACGCGAGGAAGCCCACGGCCGCGCCGAGGGCCTGGCCGACCCGGGGCACCGACGCGCGCACGGCGGCGTGCAGGCGCTTCTCCAGGACGTAGCGAGCGGTGTCGTGGGCCAGCGGCTCGAAGCCGACCTCGACCACCCGGAGCCCCAGGCGGTCGGCGAGCGCGCGGAGCGAGCGCTCGGTCCAGCGGGTGACGTGGTGGGGAGGGAAATCGAGCGCTTCGAGCGCCGGGCGGAAGGTGCGCTCGTCGTTGGGCATCGAGAGGAAGACCGATCCCCCCGGACGGACGCAGCGCGCGACGTCGCGCACGAAGCCCGCCGGGTCGGTCACGTGCTCCAGCACGTGGAAGGCGCTCGCGAAGTCGAAGGCCCCAGCGTTCGAGCGCGAGAAGCTCTCGATGGACTCCATCGACATCGGGATGCCGCGGGCCGCCGTGCGCGCCGCGACCTCGTCGCTCTGCTCCAGGCCGAAGACGGTGTCGCCGCGGCGCAGGAGCCCGGCGAGGAAGACGCCATGCCCGCAGCCGACGTCGAGCGCGCGGCTCCCGGCGGCGCTGCGCGCGCGCACCCAGCCGAACTCCCACTTCTCGGTCGTGTAGCCCACGTCGTCGACGACCGACGCGTAGAACTCCGCGTCGCCCGCGCGCAGCGGCCAGAAGAAGCGCAGGTCGCACGCACCACAACGGCGCAGCGTGAGGGTGCGATCGGGCGTATTGCGCACGCGTACGGCCGGGGGATAGGCGCGGTGGAGCACGGCCTCGAGGGCGTCCCAGATCACGTCGACCGGGGTCTCGGAGAGGAGGTCGAGGCGCGCGCTCTCGCCGCAAGCGGGGCAGGTCGGGGGTGGGCTCATCGCGGTCGCCTCCGTACCAGACGAAGCGCCAGTTGCAGAAGGCGTTCGCGCTCCGCGGGCTCCAGGCCGAAGGCGACGATGAGGGCGAGGTAGACCACCCCCGCCACGCCGACGCCGCCGAAGAAGCGGGCCGCGAGGGGGCCGGGCACCATGCCGTACACCTGGCGCCCGACCGCGAGCGCCCCGACGCCGCAGAGGCCGATGCGCGCGAGGCCGACGGACATCCCGTGCACCCGGGTGAGCCGGTACGCGAAGACCATCTGGAAGGTCTGCGCGGTGACGAGGCCCGCGGCGCCGGAGATCGCGGCGCCGGTGAGGCCGAGGCGCGGCAGGAGCAGCGGCAGCAGGACCGCCTGGAGCCCGACGCTCAGGCCCGCGGCGATGGCCCCGAAGCGGGGGTTGCCGCTCATCGGGATGACGTAGGCCGCGAGCGAGAGGGCGTTCACGAGGTGGCCGAGGGAGAGCGCCATCATGGCGTAGGCCCCGCGCTCGAAGCCGTGGCCGAAGACCGACAGCAAGCCGCCGCCGAAGCCGCCGAAGAGCACCGCGAGGGGCACCGCGCCGAGCGCGACCCAGCGGGTCTGCCGCTGGATGGTGGCGGTGAGCCCGGCGATGTCACCCTTCTGCAAGGCCGCGGGGATGGCCGCGCACACCACCGGGTCGAAGGCGCCCCGGAGCTGGCTGATGCTGGTGACATAGAGCACGCACGCGGCGTAGGCGCCCATCTCCGCGGTGCTGCGGTAGTGGCCGAGCAGGAGGGCGTCGATGCGCCCCTGGAGCGACCAGATGAGATTCACTGCGACGAGGGGCACCGCGAGGTGGAGCAGCGCCCGGTCGACGGGCCCGCGCGCGGCGGCGCGGAGGGTGTCCGCGAGGGAGAGCTGGCGGCTGTAGAAATACGCCGCGGCGACGGTGGTCAGGGCCATGCCGGCGCCGACCGCGAGGCAGGCGGCGGCGACGGTGGGCGACCGGCGCAGCGCCAGGGAGGTGAGCGCGAGCAGGCCGAGGGGCTGCACGAGGCCCCGCACCCAGAAGTTGTAGGTCATCACCCCGCGCGCCTGTGTGGCCACGAGGAAGATGGTGGTCGCGTGGTAGAAGATGGGGGTCACTGCGAGGAGGCGCAGCGGCGTGATGAGCTCCGGCTTGCCCTGTCTCGCCGCCACGAACGGGGCCGCGAAGAAGAGAGCGCCGCTGATGAGCAGGCCCGAGAGCAGCACCACGCGGAGGGCGGTGCCGGTGGCCACCACGGCGCCGCGGTCGTCCTTCTCGGCGTAGGCGAGTGCGACGTGGCGCGCGACGGCCTGGTCCATGCCGAAGAGGGTGAGCAGCGAGAACATGTCCACGAAGGTGTTGGACCACGTGTAGACGCCGTATCCGCTGTCATGGAGGAAGCGCGCGAGCTGCACGTGGAAGGCCGGCAGCGCCGCCTGCGCGAGGAGGGTCAGGAGGTTGATCCCGATGCCGTGCGCCTCGCGCTTCGACTCGCTCACCGTGGGCTCCGGAGCACCCGCTCGTAGACCTCGGCGGTGCGCGACACCATGCGCCCCACGCTGAAGCGCTCGATCACGTGCTGGCGCCCGGCGCGCCCCATGGCCTCGCGCTCCGCCGCGCTGGTGCGGAGGAAGCGGCCGAGGCCCGCGGCGATGGCGGCCGGCGTCGGGTCGCCGATCGCGCCGCCCTCCCGGCCCTCGCGCACCAGCGCGTCGGCGTTGGCGGGGCCCGAGACGATCGCCGGGCAGCCGCATCCCATCGCCTCCAGGACCACGTTGGGCAGCCCCTCGTAGTGCGACGGCAGCAGCATCGCGTCGGCCGCGCCCATGAGCCGCTCGACGTCGCGCACCACGCCGAGGAAGCGCACCCGGGGCCGCAGCCGGTACACCCCGAGCGCCGCCTGGAGAAGGCCCCCGTAGCGCGTCGAGTCCTCCTGGCGACCGGCGAAGACCACCTCCAGGTCGGTCGGGAGCGACCCCTCGGCGCGCAGCCGGGCGAGCGCGCGCACCACGGAGATCTGGTTCTTCTGCGCGCAGATGCGGCCGGGGACGAGCACCGTCGTCCCGCTCATGCCGAAGCGCCGGCGCTCGCTCTCGCGCTCCTCCGCGGAGAGCGGGCGGAAGCGCGCGACGTCGACGCCATTCTCGACCACGTCGATGCGCGCCGCGTCGAGGCCGGCGCGGCGGACGAGCTCGTCGCGGATGGCGACGGAGTTCACGATGAGCCCGTGGGTGAGCCGGTGTGTGAGGCGCTCGTGGCGGATGTACTGCGCCGGGAGCTGGGTGCAGCGCACCGAGCCGATGGCCCGCCCGACGCCCGCGAGGCGCACCGCGAGGCGGCCGTAGATGTTCTGGTGCCCGAGGTAGGAGTGCAGCAGGTCGGGCCGCAGCCGGCGGATCAAGCCGACGAGGCGCGGCAGGGTGCGAGGCGTCGGACCGGAGGGCGCGTCGAGCGCGGTGCGCGAGGCGAAGGGCAGCGCGTACCCGAGCTGGTCGGTCTCGTTGCAGACGGCGACGTGGGGCTCGTAGCGGGCGAGGTCGAGGCCCCGCACCAGCTCCGCGACCTGCCGCTCGGCGCCGCCCTGCTCGAGCGACGAAATGAAGAAGAGGACGCGCACGCGGTCGGGCACGGGGCGAGGCCCTAGCACCGCGCGCCGTGGCCCTCAAGGTATCCACGCGAGATCGGCGGGCCTATAGTCGCCGCCCTCCCGATGCTGCGCATCACGATGGTCGCTGAGCGCGGCGCGGGCGAGCGAGCCGCGTGAACCCACCCCTCCGCTTCTGGATGTCCCGCCCGGCGAAGGCCCTCTGGGCCGCGCGCACCGCGCTCGACCGGGCCTACGAGAGCGCCCTCGCCCACCGCGCGCCGAAGCTCTACGCGTGGCGCATCCGCCGCCGCCGCGGGGCGGCCGTGCAGCCCGAGGAGTCCGCGCGGTACGCCCGCGCCGTGGCCGACGACTACGAGGCCATCGCGCTGGCGGCGGGGGTCATCACGTCGCGAGACGACCTCTGGCGGGGGCGCAGGGTGCTGGAGCTGGGGCCGGGCGACCTGCGCTCGGTGGGCCTGATCGCCCGCGCCCGCGGGGCCGATCGCTACATCGCCGTCGACGCGTACGACATCGAGTCGCGCGACGAGGAGAAGAACCGCGAGGTGTACGAGCGCGTCGCCGAGCGAGAGGGCCTCCCCCGCGACCAATGGCGCGAGCTCCTCGCGGGCACCACCGTGCGCGCCAACTTCGCCGACGCCGTGTCCGACGGTCGACGCGTCGACCTGGTGATCTCCCGCGCCGTCCTGGAGCACGTCCGCGACCTGCCCGGGCTCTTCGCCTCGCTCGCGCCGGTGCTCGCCGACGACGCGGTGCTCATCCACAAGGTCGACCTGCGCTCGCACGGGATGCACCGCGACAACGTGTTGGACTTCCTGCTCTTCCCGGAGGCCGTGTACCAGCAGATGGCGAGCCATCTCGACCTGCCCAACCGCGTCCGCGCCCCGGCGTACCTCACGCTCGGGGCCCGCGACGGGCTGCGCGTGGTGCACGCCTCGGTCTCGCACCGCACCTCGCTCGACACGGTGCGCGCGCTGCGACCGCACCTCCCCCCGGCCTTCGCCCAGCTCCCCGAGGAGGAACTCCGCGTGCTCGGGCTGTGGCTCGTGCAGGTGGGCCCGCGCCACCCGGCGGCCGCGCCCGCGCTCGACGCCGGCGCGCTCGCCGACGCGCCCACCGACGGGGTCTCGGCGTTCTGAGCGATCAGCGCGGGGCGCGGTAGACCCAGGCCTCGGCGCCGGTCGACAGGTGCAGCCGACAGCACCGGAGCGGCCACGGCAGCGTGCACCGCGCGCGCAGCACC
>CAIOSS010000370.1 GCA_903860995.1 uncultured delta proteobacterium
AGGCCGTGTTGTGCCCGGGGGTACGGTACCAGCAGCCGTCGCCGTTGATGGTGGTGTCCATGTAGTAGCCACCGCGGAAGGTGCCCTCGGAGTCCGCCGTCCACTCGTGGAGGTTGCCCACCATGTCGAAGACGTTGTGCTCGTTGGTGCAGCCCGCGTGGGCGCCGGTGAGGGACACGGTGCCAGGGAGCTGGTTGATCTGCGGGTCGTTCATCAGCGCCATGCCCCAGAGGTAGGGGGTGGTGGCGTGAAACAGACGGACCACCGGGTGCCAACGATGGTTTTCGTTGCAGCGGCCGTCTTCGCGCTGATTGCTGTACCCGTGGGTGCGATTGTTGGGGCCGCGACAAGAGCGGAACCACTCGCGCTCGGAGCACAGCCGCTTGCCCGACCGCGCGCAGGCCCGCGCGGCCTGAACCTGGGAGATGTACCCCTGCGGCACGACCCCGCGGCGGGTGACCGCCCGGACGTCCGTGCGACCGGGGTTCATGTACGGCGAGTGGGGGACCTCGCGGCCGTCGGCCCGGATCTCCATGAGCGAGGCCTCGTAGCGGTCTACGCAGAAGCCGCTGCCCGCCACGAAGGCCATGCCATCGGGGCAGGGAGCGTTGGAGCTCGCCGCGGAGGCCCCGAACACCAGTGCACCGAGGAGCGCGAAGCCCGAAATGGTCAAGACGCTCTTGGGCACACCAGACGTTCGCTGCATCAGTTCCTCCGCGGGGTTTGACGGCATCGACGCTGCGCGCCGACACCGTGATTCGCGTATGAGATCCGTGTGCGAGACCGTCGTCTGGCCTCACGAACCGGCCGCATTCCAGAGAGGAACACGAACGGCCAAGTTCAAGAGCGAGGGGAGGTGTATCCGCGCTCCGCTCTCCGGGCAACCCCCCCAGGTCAACTTTGCGGCGGCGATGTCGGGCGGTGAACGTCACCGGGTGGCCCCAAGCGGGGGACGCCCTTGACCGCTGCGGGCGCGGTGAGAGTCTGCGCCGCCCCGCACGGAGACACCACCGATGACTGAAGCCCGCTCGCTCGACGCCCGACTGCATCACCCGCTGCCCCCGCTCCTCGAACCCGCGGTCTCGCTCTCGGAGATCGCATCACTGCGCGCCGCGGGCGTCGCCGCCGGCATCAAGGCCAGCGGCCGACCGGACGTGGCGCTGCTCGTCGCGGACGCGCCGGTCGCGTGCGCCGGGGTCTTCACCCAGAACCTCTTCCCCGCGGCGCCCGTCGTCGTCAGCCGGGAGCACCTCGCGGCCAGCGGGGGAATGATCCGCGCCGTGGTGGTCAACAGCGGCAACGCCAACGCGTGCACGGGAGAGCGCGGCCTCGCCGACGCCCGCGAGATGTGCGACCGGGTCGCCGCCGCGGTCGGTTGTCTCCCCCACGAGGTGCTGGTCTGCAGCACCGGGGTCATCGGTCACCCGCTGCCCATGGGCAAGGTGCGCGCGGGCATCGACGGCGCCCTCGCCGCGCTGTCGTACGAGCGCGACGCAGGGCGGCGCTTCCTGCACGCCATCATGACCACCGACGCGTTTCCGAAGGAGCACGGGCTCGCGCTCCCCGGCGCCCGGGTCGCGGGGGTGTGCAAGGGCGCCGGGATGATCCATCCCGACATGGCCACGATGCTGGCCTTCGTGGCGACGGACGCCCGCTCCACCCCCGCGGCGCTGCGGGAGGCCATCGGCGCGGTGGCGGCGCGCAGCTTCAACGCGGTGCACGTCGACACGCACCCGAGCACCAACGACACCTTCCTGCTGCTCGCGACCGGGCGCGCGGGGGCCGATTTCGCAGACGTCCGCCGCGAGGTCACGGACGTGGCGGGCCACCTTGCGTGGCTCATCGCCCGCGACGGCGAAGGCGCGACCAAGGTCACGACCATCCAGGTGACGGGCGCCCGCGACCAGGCCTCGGCGCGGGACATCGCCGACACCGTCGCGCACAGCGCGCTGGTGCGCACGGCCCTCTTCGGCAATGACCCCAACTGGGGGCGCTTCGTGTCCCAGGTGGGCAACGCGAAGTCCGTGCGCAGCGTCGCCGGGCTGCGCTGTGCGCTGCAGGGCGTCACGGTCTTCGAGCACGACGCGCCGACGGCCTTCGACCGCGCGGCCCTCTCCGCCGCCATGCGCGCCGAGAACCTCGTGCTCGACATCGCCCTCACCGAGGGCGACGGCGCCGCGATGCTGATGACCAGCGACCTCGGGTACCGCTACGTCGAGGTCAACGCCGAGTACACGACCTGACCGGCCGTCACCACTTGTAGAAGCCCTCGCCCGACTTCTTTCCGAGCTTGCCCGCCCGCACCATCTGACGGAGCAGCGGGGGCGCGCGAAACTGCTCCCCCACCTCGCGGTGCAGGTGGTCGAGGATGGCGAGGCGGACGTCGAGCCCGACGAGGTCGGTCAGCCGCAGCGGACCCATCGGGTGGCGGTAGCCGAGCTCCATCGCCCGGTCGATGTCCTCCGCGCTCGCCACGCCCTGCTCCAGCATCCGGATGGCCTCGGCCCCGAGCGCTACCCCCAGCCGGCTCGTGGCGAAGCCGGGCATGTCTCGCACCACGATGGGCGTCTTCGGTAGGCGCGCCGCGAAGGCCAGCGCACGGTCGATGGTCGCCTCGGAGGTGCGCACCCCGCGAACGATCTCCAGCAGCTCCATCACGGGCACGGGGTTGAAGAAGTGCATGCCGACGAGGCGCGACGCGTCGCGCAGGGTCGAGCCGAGCTCGGTGATCGAGAGCGACGAGGTGTTGGAGCCCAGCAGCGCCGTGTCGGGCGCGAGCGCGTCCACCCGCTGGAGCAGCTCGCGCTTCAGCTCAATGCGCTCGGGCACCGCCTCGATGACGACCCCCGCGTCCTCGACGGCCGCACCGAGGTCGCCGCCCCAGGCGATGCGGCCGAGCGCCTCGTCGCGCTGCGCCGCGGTCAGCTTCGCCTTGGCGACCATGCGATCGAGCGACGCCCGCACGCCCTCGAGCCCCCTGGCCCGGGCCGCCTCCGAGGGGTCGCTTACATGCACGGTAAAACCCGCCGCCGCGCACACCTGCGCGATGCCGTGACCCATGGTTCCCGCGCCGAGCACCGCTACCTTCGTCGATTCGCTCATCGCCGGGGTTGATATCACAACGACCGGGCGGCCCGCCGCACCCGCCGCGCCGCCTCCTGCGCCGCCGCGCCGCCGAACACCGCCGCCCCCCGCGCGGCCTCCGCCGA
>CAIOSS010000371.1 GCA_903860995.1 uncultured delta proteobacterium
CCCCCTCCCACTCTGGGATTTTCCACCCCCATCTGACCAAGCTAAAACAACCCTCCGGGGGAGAACGACCGAATTGTGTCGGCAAAGTCCGAAAATCCTGACTGCACGACTGAGTGGCGTCACTTTACTCTAACCCATCGCTCTCCAAAGCTAACGGCTCACTTCTTCGCTGCCGCGCGGCTTAACGATGTTCTCGAAGCTCCGCGCCGCGTCGGTGAGCACGTTCAAAAGAAGAGAAAGTTGCGCCCGCCGTTGGCCACTTTCTTGCGACCTTCTCGCTTTTCGGCACCACACTATGGCAACAGCTTCAGGCGGCGCACCGGACCCGGTGGCTTGCGTGAAGAATGTCATGATTACACTGGGCCTCCCTGGGAGGTTTGAGGATGTTTTGAGTTTGGAGCTTGAACAGCTCATCCCAGTTGCGGAACGTTTGGGTCTTCCGGACGATCAGCACAGCAAGCTCTCTGAGTTGGCGCTGGTCGATGCGCGTTTGAGCGTGCAGATGGAACTCAGGCGTCTTCGTTCCCGTGGTGTTAAATTGTTTCGCCAACAGGGTCACATCTCAACTTTGGAATTGGAGGCTCTGCGGCGCTGGACGGTTATAACGTCCAGAGATGACCCTGACCGTACGCTCGGCGATGATGCATCTTCTCAGTTCGGCGGATCAGTGTCGGGTTCTCATGCTCCGAGTGATTCGGCAGACAATCAGGCACTGCGCCGCGAGCTGGATGAACTTCGCACCAAGGTGTCGCTCCTGGAATCTGAACGTGACCAGGACGAAGATCCTTCGGCATCGTCGGCACGTCATTTATGGATATCCGATCAGTTGTGGGGCGAACTCCCCCCTGATGCGGTTCGAGCTGAACTTTCGAAATCTCAACTTCGGCACATCCTACGTGTTTATCCCCTCCCTGCTGACTATTCTCTGAAGGCAGGCGAGGCTTCAGCATCCGATCGTGCGCGGTTAACAGGATCCGCGCGCGATCAAATGGATTCGCTGGCAAAGACGGTGGGGCGCATGACGGACCCTGTTCGTCCCTTGCTTCATCTTATTTCTCGACTCGACAACGACGAGATCGAGGCGGCGGAGATCCGCCGCATGGCTCTGGATTCAATTTTGCTGAGTCTTCACGGCGCCTCGAGCCTCGAGGTGCGCCGGAAGAAATTGCTTTTCGGCGAGAACAAGGTTTTGGGTTCTTTGTTTGATCGCACCACCGCCAAACCTCTTCTCTCGGAACATGAGGAGCGTGCTCTCGAGGAGCTGTACAAGCACGAGAAGCACAAGGCGAAGATTCGGGCGGGCACAAGGCCTCGCCCGGCGGGCACTTCCACGCAGCGCCCGTTCACTCCCGCAGCAGGCGGGAACCAGCAGCATACTGGAGTCAACTTCGAGGGCGGCCCGCGTGGCCGCGGGCGGGGGAACAAGCCATTCCGGCAATTCGATAAGACCAACGGCCACGTAGGGGGCCGGGGGCGCGGAACCGGCGACGTGCGGGGCGCAAGTGACGCCACCGCGCAGCGCAAATGAGCACAGATGTGCCTTCGCCCTTCACGCCCTCTCAGGCCGGTGCAGGCTCCTTCGCAGGATCTGACCGACGTGGGGGGGCGCCTTCGCCGCTACTCTCACCTCTGGCGTTCGATCGCGGATCCCGAGGTGCAGGGGTGGTTGGCGGAGGGTTTTCGCCTGGACTTCCCGCACGGTCCGCCAGTGCACCGGCCGAATCCCGTCGATTCAGCTGCGCGCCTGGCGGGCGATCCCACACGCCTCGTGGCGTGCGCGGATACAATTCAGGCGTACATGGACAAGAAGATCTTGGAGCTCGTGCCCGAGTGCGAGCGCGGGGAGGGGCTCTATCAGGTGTTCTTTCCCGTGCCCAAGAAGAACCCGGGCGAGTGGAGGGGTTGCCTCGACGCTCGCCCGGTGAATGCAGAACTTCGGTACGAGAAGTTCAAGATGGAAGGGCTTCAAACGGTGAAGTCGCTGCTGCGGCGGGACGACTGGCTGACGTCGATCGACGTGGCCGACGCTTACCCACACGTGCTGATCCACCCCGAGGATCGCCAGTACGTGAGGTTTATTTGGGCGGGCGTTCACTATCAGTTCCGCGCGGTGTGCTTTGGACTGGCGTCGGCACCTCGCATGTTCACCAAGATCATGCGCCCCATCATGGCGGTGCTGCGGGCCTTCGGGATCCGTTCCGTGGTGTACCTCGACGACCTGTTCCTGATGGCGCCGAGCCTCGGGGACTCGCTCGAGAAGACGCAGCGGGCCGTGGACACGCTGGTTCACTTTGGCTTTCTCGTTTCGCCGAAGTCCGAACTCGTCCCTCGGCGGGTTCAGGATTTTCTCGGCATGACGGTGGACTCGCACGCGATGGAACTTCGGGTGCCCCACAAGAAAGTCAAGAACTTCAAGGACGCGGTGCGTCGCTGCCTGCAGCGAAACGCCGCCGGCTCTCTGTCCCTGCGGGAGCTGGCGGGCGTGCTGGGCAAGATTACAGCGATGACACCGGCGGTGTTGCCGGCGCGGCTGCTGTCGCGCCACCTTCTGGACTGCAAGAACCGCGCAATGGCGACAGGCGGCACGATACGCTGGGAGGCGTGTGTTCACCTGGATCAGGCTGCGCGGGTCGAGCTGGAGGAGTGGCAACACCTGCTCGATCACTGGAACGGCCGCTCGGTTATCCCGCCGGCGGCGCGTCACGTGGTGACAACGGACGCTTCTCACTACGGGTGGGGAGCGTGGCTGCGTGGCCAGGACGCTCGAGGTTTTTGGACCCGAGCCGAGTCACGGGTATCCAGCAATCGCCGCGAGCTCAAGACGGCGGTGCTGGGTGTGCAGTCTTTCGCGAGCCAACTCGAGGGCTCGGTGGTCGAGATCCGCACAGACAACGCGGTGACCATGGCCTACATCAATCACCAAGGCGGCCGCAATCCAGCGCTGACGGCGTTGGTTCGCCCGCTCTGGGAGTGGGCTTTGGCGACCAAAACGACGGTCTTCGCAACCTACATCCCTGGCAAGCTGAACGTGCGGGCAGATCAGCTGTCGCGCGTGAAGCGGGATCGCACCGATTGGATGCTCAACCGGCGCGAATTTCGGGCTGTGGAACAGCTGTGGGGACCGTTCACGTTGGACGCGTTCGCGACGCGTCTCAACAGACAGCTCCCGAGGTATTGCTCGTGGCGACCGGATCCGGAGGCAACTTTGGTGGATGCCCTCCAACAGGATTACACGAAGGAACGGGCGTGGGCCAACCCGCCGTTCAATCTGATCGGTCGCTTCTTGGCGCGGATCAAGCGTCAGCGAGCAACCGCGGTGGTGGTAGTCCCGGCGTGGCCAACCCAACCCTGGTGGCCACTCCTTGCGGAGATGCTGACGGCGGAACCAGTGCTGCTTCCTCACCGGAGCGATCTTTTTCTCCCGGGTCACCTCGGGAACGAGATCGCCTTGCTGGCGCCACGCTGGTCGGTGATCGCCTGTCGGATATCCGGAGCGCCCTCGTCGCTCGCGGCTTTTCGGCGGCGTCTGCGGATCAGATCATCCGCAAGTGGACGCACAGCACGGCCGGCAGCTACAACGCGCCGTGGCGCCGGTGGCACGATCACTGTGCCCGGCGCCGGCACTGTCCCTTTTATGCCCCTGTACGAGTCCTGGCGGACTGGCTCGCCCACGAGGCGGAGCTAGGACGGAAAGCGGGCCAGATCAACTCGTTCACCTCCGCGGTCGTCACGGCGCAGGAGGTGGTCACAGGGCGTCGCGAGCTTGCCCTCGCGCCAGCTATCGTCGCGGTCAAGGCGGCGGCTCGGCGCGACAACCCTTCTCTCCCACGGCATAGAGAAGAGGAGATGTGGGACCCCAACCTGGTGTTGGACCACTGGCGAGCTCATCCCCCGTCGACGGTGGCTGAGAAGCGAGCACGGGCGGTTTCGCTCGTCATGCTCGCCATCTACTGTCGACCTTCCGACCTCGCTCGCTTTTCGGTGGCTCACACAGTCATCGAGGGCGACACCCTGCGCTACCGCATTCGGGGACCCAAGGAACGGCGTAGTGCCAGTTTCCTGACCCCGACGCAGCGGCTGGAAATGCTGCCGGCGGACTGCGCGGAGGCGGAATTCGCGTGCCCGGTGCGCGCGCTTCTCTCTTACTGGGAGTCAATTTCGGATCTGGAGCGTTCAGACGATCCTCGAGGCGTGATCTACAGCCTGTCCCGCAAGGACGGCAAGGTTACCCCGCTCGGCTCTGAGCGCCTCTCGAAGATCATGGCCGAGGTTATGCACGCAGCGGGCGTCCCCGTGGTGTTCACCGGGGGTTCGGCACGCTCAGCGGGCTCTTCACACGCGCTGGACGAGGGCATGGACGTCGACGGCGTCCTGCGTCGCGGCCGGTGGTCGTCGCGGTGGGTGTTCAACAAGTTCTACAACCGCGCGCGCGACAAGTTGTCGGAGTCTCGGTCGGCGGCGGCGGCAGCAAGCCGCCGCCCAATTTCGGCGCTGGTTAGGGCAGCAGACGCTAGCGGGGTCACCCGCCAGGACGCGTCAGGCCACACCAGCCATGGGGAGTGAACTTTGGTTCCAGTCTGACGATTTTGGGGCCTGCGGCGGGCTTCGAAGTCTCAGTCGTGCAGTAGTGGAGAGCCGAAGTGAAGGTGAATTCCTGGTTCTCCGACGAAGGAAGGAGAACCGAGATTCACCGAACGAGGCTCTCCACTACTGCACGAGTACCCCCCACCCACCCAGCAGATGGTGGTGTGCCTGCTCGAGGTCGCAAGCGGCGTGGCCAACGGCGGGCGCAACTTTCTCTTCTTTTGAACGTGCTCACCGACGCGGCGCGGAGCTTCGAGAACATCGTTAAGCCGCGCGGCGGTGAGAAGTGAGCCGTTAGCTTTGGAGAGCGATGAGTTAGAGTAAAGTGACGCCACTCAGTCGTGCAGGCGATTTTCGATATTCGAGTTTCGAAATAGCTCCCGCGGGATGTCTCGAGCCTCGGACTTTTGCGGG
>CAIOSS010000372.1 GCA_903860995.1 uncultured delta proteobacterium
CGGGCGGGGCCCTGGGTCAGCCGGGCGCCCGCGGCGGCGACGGCAACCTCGGCGGCACGGGCATGGCGGGCGGCGCGGCCGGCCCCGCGGTCGCCCTCAACGGCAGCACCGTCACCTGGACCGGCGGCAACAACACCACCCAGGTGCGCGGCCCGGTCAACTGACCCGCTCGCTCAGTCCTTCTTCCCCCCGAACAGATCGATCCGGTGCGTGAGCAGCGACCGGATCGACTCGCCGCTCACCGGCGCGCTCAGCTTCTCCAGCAGGCTGCGCCGGTCTTCCTTCGGCACGACGTCGTCGGGGAAGAGCGGGTGCGTCGCCCACGGCCGCAGCGCCTCGATCACCTGCGCCCGGCGCTCCTTGTCGGCCAGCGACAGCACGTTGCGCAGCGCCCGGAACACCCGCCGCTGCGACTCCGAGGGCTCCGTCGCCTCGGCGCTGTCCTGGCTCTCCAGCACCGCGCCGATGAGCATCCCGAGGTGCTCGCACGTCTGCGCCAGCCGCGCCGACCCGATGGGCGCGTCGAGCACCTCCTGCTGGAGCATCCCCCAGAGCGCCATCGTGAGCGCGTCGCCGCTCATGCCGTCGACGCCCGGCAGCGCCGCCAGCAGCGTGGCCACCGCGGAGTCCTGGGCGTCCTCGCGGATGCGCTGGAGCATCGAGCGCACCTGCAGCGAGTGCGCGCTCGGCGTCGTCGAGATCACCGCCATCGACGGCATCGAGGGCCGCGACCCCATCCGCGGCGTCGCGTCGCTCTCGTAGCTCATCGCGGGCATCGAGGGCCGCGACCCCATCCGCGGCGCCGGCGGGTACGCCGCCCCGGGGACCTCCCACGCGACGAGCTCCTCGACGGCCGCGGTCATGGCCGCGCGCACGGCCTCCATCGACGCCGGCCGGTCGGCGGGATCCTTCGCCATCATGGCCGTGACCAGCGCCTCCAGCTGCGAGCCGGCCAGCTCGGGCCTCGACTCCGACACCAGCGGCGGGGTCACCGTGGCGTGCTTCACCGCGAGCTCGAGCATGGAGGTCGCCACGAAGGGCCGCGACCCGGTGAGCATCTCGTAGACGATCACCCCGAGGGCGTACACGTCGCTCCAGGCGCCCACCGTGCCGGGGCGGTTGAGCAGCTGCTCGGGGGCCATGTAATGGATCGTCCCCACGGTGCTGCCCGAGGCCGTGAGCTCCTCGCTGGCGTCGGCCATACGGATGCGCGCGATGCCGAAGTCCACCACCTTCACGAAGTCGCGCCGCGCGGGGTCGCGGTACACCAGGATGTTGTCGGGCTTCAGGTCGCGGTGGACGATGTCCAGCTGGTGCGCGGCCGACATGGCGTCGCACACCTGCTCGACGATGCGCCCCACGCGCCCCGGCGCGAGCGCCCCGTGGCGCAGTATCTGGCCCAGCGAGGGGCCGTCGACGAACTCCATCACCAGGTAGAGCCCCAGCGTCGGGTCGACGCCGAAGTCGGTGACGTACACCACGTTCTCGTGCTGGAGCCGGCTGCACGCCAGCGCCTCGCGGCGGAAGCGCTCGGCCACGGTCTCGTCGTCGCTGAAGTCCGCCTGGAGGATCTTCACCGCGTACGCGGTCTTGAGGGTGCGGTGCGCCGCCCGGTAGACCGAGCCCATCGCCCCTTCGCCGATCTTGTAGACCAGCACCAGGTTGCCCACCGCGCGGCCCAGGAAGGGATCGGGGCGCACGGAGAGGTTCTTTGTCCGACCGCAGTCGAAGCAATCGCCCGTCTCGGCGTCGAGCTCACTCTTGCATACCGCGCAGACCGACATCAGCACCCTCTCATGACCATGTGCCACTACAACGTTCGTCGAGTCTGGAGCAATTCAGGAAAGGCGCGCCCGTGCGACCGGGCAGGTGTGGACCCGATGCCCGGTCTCCGTCGTGGCCCTCCTCACCCCTCCGTGGGTCATCACCATGGCGGGGGGGGTGTCACGACAAGCCCGCGGGGGTGTGGTATCCGCCGCGCCGAACGCCATGACAAATCAGCACACGGTCTCCGCCGCGCAGGCGGGGCAGCGCCTCGATCGCTTCCTGGTGGACGTCACCCCGGGCCTCTCCCGCGCCCGGGCGCGGGCCATCCTCGAGGCGGGGCAGGTGCGCGTCGACGGGCACCGCGTGCGCAAGGGCGACCCCCTGGTGGAGGGCAGCGTGGTCGAGGTGACGGGCGAGCTCCCGCCGCGAGACTTCCCCCCCGTCGCCACGCCCGAGGTGAGCCTGGTCATCCGCCACGAGGACGCCGACGTGGTGGTGGTCGAGAAGCCCGCGGGGATGCCCACCCACCCGCTGCGCCCGGAGGAGACCGGCACGCTGGCCAACGCCCTCATCGCGCGCTTCCCCGAGATGGCCGGGGTGGGCTTCCACCAGCGCGAGCCCGGGCTGCTGCACCGGCTCGACACCGACACCAGCGGGCTGCTGCTCGCGGCGCGCAACACCGAGGCCTTCGAGGAGCTGCGCGCGGCCACCGCGGCGGAGAAGCTCGAGAAGCGCTACCTGGCGCTGGTCGAGGGGCGCCTCGCGGGCGAAGGGGTGGTCGAGCTGCCGCTCATCCCGCACCGCAAGGACCCGAAGCGCGTCGAGGCCGTCACCGAGCACGTGCGGCTGCGGGCGGGCGTGAAGGCCCACCCCGCCACGACGCGCTGGCGCGTGGCCAAGGAGGTCGGCGAGTTCACGCTGCTGGAGGTGTCGCTCACCCGCGCGTTTCGCCACCAGGTGCGCGCGCACCTCGCGGCCATCGGGCACCCGCTCGTCGGCGACGTGCTCTACCGCGGGCCCGCGCTCCCGGCCGACGTCGCCCAGGGGCTCGCGCGGCACTGCCTGCACGCCAGCGAGATCCATTTCCCGCACCCGCGCACCGGCGCCCCGACGCGGGTCGTCTCGCCGTTGCCCGACGACATCGCCGGGGTGATCCACCGGCTCCGTCAGGCGTGACGCGCGCGGGGGATGCTCTTTGACCGCGCGCTACACCCTCCGAGATGATCCCGCCGTGAGCGAACACGAACCCACCGTGCCGCCGCCCCTCGACACCCTCCCTTCGACGGCGTCACCAGGGCTGTCGCGCGCCACGCTGCACTCGTCCGTGAGCAACCTCCTGCCCGGCGACCGCGTGGCCATCGGCGCGGCCGTGCACGAGATCCAGAACGTCCTCACGAGCGTGCTGGGCTGGGTCGAGCTGGCGCAGTCCGACCGCAGCGAGGCGCTGCTCGACCGGGCGCTGCCCATCGTGCACCGCGGCGTCGCCCGGGCCGGGGCGCTGGTGGCCTCGCTGGTCGACCCGGTGGCCTCCTTCGGGGTGCGCGACGAGCGCTTCGACCTCGGCGCCGTGGTGGCGACCGTGCGCGACCTCCTCGACGCCCGCTGCGCCGCCGCCCAGGTGACCCTTCGCGCGACGCTCCCCGCGGAGCCCGTCGAGGCGCAGGGCGACCCCGAGCGCGTCGAGCAGGTGCTCACCAACCTGATCATCAACGCCTCGCACGCCATCCAGTCGGCGCGGCAGCGCGGCGCCGAGGCGGGCACCATCGAGCTCTCGGTGCAGCCCGCGGGCGGGCGCGTCGCGGTGGTGGTGCGCGACGACGGCGTGGGCATCGACCCGTCGACCCGGGCGCGCATCTTCGACCCCTACTTCACCACGCGGCCCGCCGAGGCGCCGCTCACCGCCGCGGTGCGGGGCCTCGGGCTGGCGGTGTCGCGCGCGCTCAGCGAGGCGATGGGCGCGCAGCTCGACGTCGACGCGAGCCCGGGCCGCGGGGCGGCGATGGTGCTGTCCCTGCGCCGGCCGCGCAGCGACAGCGAGATGGTGCTCCCGCTGTCGGTGCAGGGCACCGAGGCGCGGCTGCGGCCGGGCGTGCGGGTGCTGGTCATCGACGACGACCCGGCCATCCGCGAGCTGCTGGAGGTGGCCCTCTCGCTACGGGGCGCGCGGGTGATGGTGACCACGGAGGTCGACGACGCGCGGCGGCTGCTGGCCCGCGGGGAGGTCGACGTGGCGCTGGTCGACGAGACCCTCGGGGAGAACGCCTCGGGGGGGTCGTTCCTGCTGGAGATGGCGCTCATCGCGCCGCGGGTGGGCCGGGTGCTCATGACCGGCGCGCCCTCGGTCGATCACGTGCCGAGCGCGGCGCGGGGCATCGTGGTGCGCAAGCCCTTCCTGCTCGACGACGTGGTGCGCTCGCTCGCGGTCGCCCTGCAGGAGCGCTGAGCCCGCGCCGCGGCTACCGCCCGCCGCTACCGCCCCGCGAAGGCCTCGCGCACGGCGCCCCGCAGCGCCTCGTCCACCAGGAACTCCCCCCCGGTCTTCGCCATCGCCCGCGCGGCGGTGAGCATCGTCTCCAGGCCGCGCTCGGCGCACGCCGCCCGCGCGAAGGCGTGCTGGTGACACAGGGTCTCGCCCACGTCGCAGATCGCCAGCCACGGGTGGATGGCCGGCACCGCGTGCGACACGTCGCCCATGTCCGTGCTGCCCATGCCCACGCGCTCGTCGGTCTCCGCCGCGGGGCGGCCCATCGCGGCCATGTGCTGCGCGAAGGCGCGGGCCAGCGGGAGGTTGGTCACCAGGTCGCGGTAGCCCTTGCGCGGCGCGATGGTCACCTCGACGCCCGCGGCCATCGCCGCACCGAGGGCGCAGCGCTCGACGATGGCCCGAACCCGCGCCAGCTCGTCGAGGGTCTTCGCGCGCACCGAGAACTCGCACGACGCGCGCTCGGGGATGATGTTCACGGCCTGGCCGCCGTCGGTGATGAAGCCGTGCACCCGCACGCCGTCGCGGAAGTGCACCCGCTGGGAGTCGACGAGGTTGAAGGTCTGGATGCACGCCGTGAGGGCGCTGCTGCCGTCCCAGGGCGCCGCCGCGGCGTGCGCGGGCCGCCCCGCGAAGGTCATCGCCAGCCAGAGGTTGGCCAGCGTGCCGTGCGCCACCAGGTCGCGGTCGAAGGGGTGGAACATCATCGCCGCGTCGACCCCCGCGAAGACCCCCGCGTCGAGGAGCAGCGCCTTGCCGCCGCCGCCCTCCTCCGCGGGCGTGCCCACGAGGTCGACGGTGAAGCCCTGCGCCTCGGCCACCGGGGCCAGGGCCAGGAAGGCCCCCACGGCGCCCGCGGCGATGAGGTTGTGCCCGCACGCGTGGCCGATCTCCGGCAGTGCGTCGTACTCCGCCAGGATCGCCAGGCGCGGACCCGCCCGACCCGCGCGCGCGCGCAGCGCCGTGGGTAAGCCCCCGAGGGGCCGCTCGACGGCGTGGCCGCGGGCCGTGAGCAGGTCGGAGATCCACCCCGCGGCGCGGTGCTCCTCGAAGCGCAGCTCGGGGTGCGCGTGGATCTTCAACGCCAGCTCTCGCAGCGCCGGTGCCTCCGCGTCGAGGGTGCGATCGAGCGTCTCGGCCAGCGTCGCGGGCAGCGTCATGGTCCTCCGGCATACACCAGCCGCGGACCCCTTGGCCATCGCTCCGACGGCACCTGAGACAGAGCTGCCTCGCGCGGCCGTTACGGGCTCACGACGGCGAGGCCCACCCGGCCGCGGTGATTTCGCTCGCGCACGCGGAGATCACGGCGGCGAGGGCCACGAGGAGGGGGCGGGCGCGCGAGGCGGGCGTCGGGGTCATCGCGGGGAGCACAGCTCGGACGGGGCCAACGCGCGTTGGTGGGGCCGCGGGGAGATGGAGTAGAGTCCGCGCATCATGCTGGGCGGTAGGAAACAGATTCTCGTGGC
>CAIOSS010000373.1 GCA_903860995.1 uncultured delta proteobacterium
CGGGCGGCTGCGCCTGCTCCACCACCGCCCCGGCCCCGGGCGCCGCCCGCGCGCCGCTCCTCGGCCTCGGCCTCGCGCTCGCGCTCGCCCGCCGACGGCGCCGTGCCGTCCGCGCCCGCGAGGTGGTAGCGTCCGGGGCGTGAGTCGCGATCCCTCGCCCGCCCCGCAGCACGTCTTCCGCTGGGACCTCGACAAGACCTACCTGCACACGGAGTTCGACCACTGGCTCGACCTCCTGAAGACCGCCGTCGAGACCCCGGAGACCAAGCGCTCCGTCCCCGGCGCCGCGCGGCTCATCCGGGCGCTGCGGCTGCACCAGCCCAGCCGGGTCACCATCCTCTCGGGCAGCCCCGAGCAGATGCGCGGCACCCTGGAGTCCAAGCTCCGCCTCGACGGCATCGCGTGGGACGAGTTCACCCTCAAGCCCTCGGTGCGCAACATCCTGCGCCTGCGCTTCCGCGCCCTGCGCGACCAGGTCGGGTACAAGCTCCCCGCGCTCCTCGACGCCCGCACCCGCGTGGCCCAGCACGTCCCCGAGACCCTCTTCGGCGACGACGCCGAGGCCGACGCGCTCGTCTACTCCCTCTACGCCGACGTCCTCGCGGGCCTCGTCTCCGACCGGCAGCTCACCGCCGTGCTCGAGCAGTCCCGCACCTACGCCGACGTCGTGGCCGAGACCATCCGGCTGGTGCACCGCACCGCCCGCGGCGACGTCGTGCGCCGCATCTTCATCCACCTCGACCGGCGCAGCGACCCGGGCTTCTTCCGCATCTACGGCCCGCGGGTGGTGCCCGTCTCCAACTACCTCCAGGCCGCCGCGGTGCTGGTCTCCGACGGACTGCTCGGCACCGACGCGCTCGCGCCCATCGCCGCCGCGGTGCACACCGAGACGCAGCTCGCGGTGCCCGAGATCGCCGAGAGCCTGCACGCGCTCGTGCGCCGCGGCGACCTCACGCCCGACGTGGTGCATCGCATCGCGCGGGCCCTCGGCGACAGCGCCGCGCAGCTCGACCTCACCGCCGACGAGCTCACCGACCTCGCCGACGCGCTCCAGGCCACGCCGCCGCCGGGCGACCCCCCGCCGGTGGTGGCCATCGACTACCTCGACGCGCTCGCCGACGACCGCGCCCGCTGGGAGGCCGCGCGCGACGCGGCGCGGGTGCGCGGACGCGATCGCCCCCGCACGTCATCGGGGGAGTAGTCCGCGGGTGGACGACCCCGCGGGGCCTCCCTACACTCCCGCCATGAACCGCTTGGCCCGCGTCGCTCCGGTGCTGCTCGCGACGATCGTCGGGTGCGGCGCCCGCACGGGCCTGCGGACGCCCGACGTGAGCACCGACACGCCGCCCGTCGACGCCCCGCGCCCGCGCCCGCCGGAGACGTGCATCGAGCTGGCGGAAGACGCCGGGGTCATCACGGTCAACCTCGAGACGCGGCCGCAGGTGAGCGTCGCGGACGTGTTCTTCATCATCGACCGCACCGGGTCGATGGACGGCGAGATCGACAACATCAAGGCCAACCTCCAGCGCAGCATCGTGCCGGCCATCGCCCGCACCATCGACGACGTGCAGTTCGGCGTGGCGACCTACGGCGACTTCCCCCTGCGCGCCCCCAACGGCGTCGACTACGGCGACCCGACGGACATCCCATTTACCCTCGTCTCTCCCATCGACCGCGGCATCGCCAACGTGCAGGGCGCCGTCGACGGCATCGTGACGGGCGGCGGCGGCGACAACCCCGAGGCCATGATCGAGGCCCTCTTCCAGGTCGCCACGGGCGCGGGCTACCTCCCGTGGATCACTCCCCGCGCGGCGTGCCCGGTGCCCGGCCGCCTGGGCTACGGCTGCCTCCGTCCCAACGCGCAGACCATCCTGGTGCTGGTCGCCGACGCCCCGTCGCACAACGGCCCGCTCAACAGCAACGGATACAACGCCACGTCGTTCACGGCCCCGGCGGTCTGCCCCCCCGGGCGCCCCGCCTGCGCCGCCGCCACCCCACCGCACTCCTACGCCGACGCGGTCACGGCGCTGCGCGGGCTCAACGCGCGGGTCATCAGCATCAGCTCCGGGGTGCCGCCCTTCTCGGGCCGCGACGACATGCGCCGCCTCGCCGTCGACACCAGCTCCGTCACCGCCTCGGGCACGCCGCTGGTGTTCGACATCGGCGCCGACGGCCGCGACCTCGACACCCGCGTCGTCACCGCCGTCGAGACCTTCACCCGGCAGGTGCGCTTCAACGCCTCGGCGCGCATCGTCGACCTCGACCCCGAGCGCCCGGCGTCGCAGTTCGTGCTCGCGGTGCGCCCCGCCACGGCCACGCCGATGAGCAACATCGAGCGCCTCGACCCGACGACCTTCTACGGGGTGGTCCCGGGCACCCGGCTCACCTTCGCGCTCGACCTGCAAAACCGGCTGCCGCGCATGGCGACGGCGCAGCGCTTCCCGGCGCGGGTGCAGTTCTTCGGCGACGGCCGCGCCAACCTGGGCTCGCAGGACATCGTCATCGTCATCCCCGGCGAGGACGAGAGCGGCTGCAACGACCGCCCGGTGGCGCTCACCGATGGCGGCCTCGGCGACTGAGCCCTACCGCGGAATCGCGCAGCGCAGCCGGGTGAACCACGCCTGGATGCGCCCCTCGCGCTGGTCGCGGAAGAGCACCCCGACGTCGCCCTCGGGGCCCCGCGCGAGCAGCGGGTACACGCTCGCCGTCGGGCCCATCGCGGTGCGCGTCACGCGCGACTCGGCGCTCAGGGGCGTGAGGTCGGCGTTGAAGGTGCGCGCCCAGAGGGAGTACTGCGCGCCGTCGCGGTCGTCGGCCCAGGCCACCAACACCCGGTCGCCCAAGGGCAACAAGCTGGGATATCGACTGAAGCCCGGGTCGGTGGTGAGCCGCCGGGGCAGCACCTGGGGGTTGCCCGTGGCGTCGCGGGTGGCGCCCCACACCTCGTGGTCGGGGGAGGCCTCGTCGTCGTCGAACCAGGCGATGGTCCAACGGTCGCGGTTCCACACGACCTGCGCCCCGATGGCGCTCTGCTCGGGGAGCGACACCTGCCGGTCGGCCGTGACCCGGGTGAGCCCGCGGGTGAAGGTGGCGAACCACACCGCGCGGCGCCCGCTGCGGCCGTCCATCCAGGCGAGCGCGAGGCCCGTGTCGTTCACCGCCACGGCGGGCGCCTCGCTGTTGGCGCGCTCGCGGGTCAGGCGCTGGTTGGGCAGGATGAGCCGCCCCTCGCCGTCGATGCGCTGCGCGTACACCTCGTAGCTCCCCTGCCCCACGGTGTCGCGCTCGTCCTGCCAGACCAGCACGAACTCCTCCCCCGTCCACACGATGTTGGGGTTGATGGAGAAGCCCGGCGCGAAGGAGATGCGCTGGTCGGGCCCGAGCCGCTCGCCCTCCGGGGTCAGCCGGTTGAAATAGATCTCGTATCCCCCGGACGGGTCGCGACGGTCCTGCCAGACGGCGCCGAGGATGCGGCCGTTCCACGCGAGCGCCGCCCCGAAGGCGTCGCTCGGCGTCGTGGTCACCTGCTGCTGCACCGCCGCGGGCGCCCCCGAGGCTTCGACCTGGCGGAAGTACACGTGCGCCCGGCCGCTGTCGTATCCCCAGTAGCTCACCCCGTAACGCGACCCCGTCCACTGGACTCCGCCCGGCCCGCTCGGGGCCACGACGGCCTCGCTCACCCGCACCGCGTCGCCGGTGGGCGTGAGCGTCGCGTTGTCGTCGATGATCCCGTTGCAGTCGTCGTCGACGCCGTTGCAGCGCTCGACCGCGCCGGGGTGCACCTCGGGGTCGTTGTCGTCGCAGTCGTCGCCGCAGCGGTCGGGCGCGCCCGGCAGGCTCCCCGGCCGCGGGGCGCGGAAGCCGTCGCGGTCGCGGTCCTCCGTCGCGGGGGTCGTGCGGCACATCCGCGCGTCCTCGTCGCAGGCCACCACCGCGCACGCCGTGCTGCCCAGGCAGATGAGCGGCGCGCCCGGGATGCACCGCTCCTCGCGGCAGGTCTCCGCGCCGTCGCAGAACACCCCGTTGTCGCAGTCGGGGTCCGTCGCGCACTGCGGCGGCGGCGCCTCGGCGTCGCGGACGTGCAGCCCCGTGCGCGAGCCGCAGCCCAGCGCCAGCCACGGTAGCAACCCGAGTCGCCACGGGCGCATCACTGGCAGGCACCGAAGTCCGGGAGGTCGGTAGGCTCACACACCGTGCCGCGCTGGCACCGGGGCTCGGCGCCGTCGAGGCGGCAGAGCGTGAGGCAGCGGTTCATCGCGCCGGTCACGAAGCAGCCCGCGCCGGCGGCGCACTCGGTGCCGCTGCGGCAGAACATCCCCGTCGCCGTGGTGCCCGCCTCGAAGCACCGCGCGCGGTAGATCTCGCTCCCGCAGCGCACGGTAGGGTACTCGATGTACGCGTAGCAGCCCTGGTCGGCGGGGCAGCCTTCGCCCCCGAGCGGGTCGCACTCGTACTCGCGCTGCGCCGGCGGGCGCGTGCCGGGGCAGGCGTCCTCGCGGAAGACGTCGTACGCGTTGGTGTCGAAAAAGGGCACGTCCCGCGCGTCGGGCGCGGCGTCGCGACGGAGGCCCGCGTCAGCGCCCGCACCGCCCCCGTCGGGGCCGCCTGTGCCATCGATGGTGCTGGCACAGCCCAGGGAGAAGCACGCCAACAGCCCGATCACACGTCGCATCAGCACACCGCCTCTGTAGGGCCTCGAGTCTCACAATGGTGCTACTGCAATCCACAGGCCTCGTCGCGGCACGGCGCCGGGCCTCGCGCACGCCGCGGAGCGTCAGGACGTTATCGGTAGACCGCCCCGCGGACGATCGGCTACCGCAGTGACCAACGAGGAGCGGAAGGCACAATGGAGTACACGGTCACGCTGATTCCGGGTGATGGCATCGGCCCCGAGGTGACGGCCGCGACGCAGCTGGTGGTGGCGGCCACCGGGGTGAAGGTGCACTGGGAGCCCTTCGAGGCCGGCGCGGCGGCGGCGGAGAAGCACGGCAACCCCTGCCCCGACGAGGCGATCGCGTCGATCCGGCGCAACCGCATCGCGCTGAAGGGCCCCGTGGGGACGCCCATCGGGTCGGGCTTCCGCTCGGTCAACGTGACGCTGCGGCGGGCGCTCGACCTCTACGCGTGCGTGCGCCCGGTGAAGTCGATCAAGGGCGTGCCGTCGCGCTACGACGACGTCGACCTGGTGATCGTGCGCGAGAACACCGAGGGCCTCTACTCGGGCGTCGAGCACATGGTGGTGCCCGGCGTGGCGGAGAGCCTGAAGATCGTCACGGAGAAGGCCTGCCAGCGCATCGCGGAGTACGCGTTCAGGTATGCGCGCAGCAACGGGCGCAAGAAGGTCACCGCGGTCCACAAGGCCAACATCATGAAGCTGACGGACGGGATGTTCCTGGACGTGACCCGCCGGGTGGCGAAGCGCTTCAACGACATCGAGGCCAACGAGGCGATCGTGGACGCGTGCTGCATGCAGCTGGTGCGCGACCCGTCGCGCTTCGACGTGCTGGTGATGGACAACCTGTACGGCGACATCCTGAGCGACCTGTGCGCCGGCCTCGTCGGCGGCCTCGGGGTCGTGCCGGGGGCGAACTTCGGCGAGAACTGCGCGGTCTTCGAGGCCGTGCACGGCAGCGCGCCAGACATCGCGGGCAAGGGGGTGGCCAACCCGACGGCGCTCATCCTGTCGGCGGCGATGATGCTGCACGCGATGGGCGAGCGCGACGCCGCGAGCCGGGTGGAGAGCGCGGTGGCGTGGCTCTACGCAGAGACCGACCTGCGCACCCACGACCTGGGCGGCACCGTCGGCACGATGGCCTTCGCGGAGACGCTGGCCAAGCGGGTGAGCTGAGGCCTCAAGAGGTGTTGATCAACGTCGGACCGAGGCAGCGTGGCGCGGCGCGAGCCAGGCAAGGAAGAGCGATGAAACCGCACTCCCTGTGCGGTGAATCGCTCTGACGCCGCATGGCGACGTGCCCCGCCGCGTTGCCGACGGGAGACATGGATCAACACCTCTTCAGTTGGCGAGGGTGAGCGCGGCGCCGGGCTGCACGTAGCGCACGGCGACGGTGCCCGCGTCGGTCTCGACGACCTGGTGGGTGACGAGGGGCGCGGCGCTGGCTTCCTCCCAGAGGGCGGGGGCGGCCTCGCGCTGGTCCTTGATGATGGGCCCGAGGGCGACGTGCGCGGCGATGGAGGACGCGAGGCGCATGCGCACGGCCGACGCGGTGCTGGCCGACACGCCGAGGTTGAGGTCGAGGCAGTGGGCGCTCCATCGACGGCTGCGACCGGGCTCGGTGACGGGGGGGCGGAGGATGACCGTGAAGGTCACGAGCGGCGAGAGGTCCATGGTGCGGTTCATCGGCGGGGGGGGGGGCGCGTCTATCACGGTGGCGCGGCGCGTCACAAGGGGAGACCTCACCCCTGGGATTCGGAGTAGGCGTCTCCGGGCCGGATCGGGAGGACCGACGGGGGACGAGGCGTGACCGGACGCCGCCTGGCCGCCGGGACATCGGCGCCGCCGCGCTCTGCGCGTCGGGTGGGTTGAGTTTTCGGGAGCCC
>CAIOSS010000374.1 GCA_903860995.1 uncultured delta proteobacterium
AGACCCCAAAGAATGCCGAGAAAATATGATGAAAATGAGACCAGAGGACAGCCATGAATGGAGAGGAGCGGCGATCACCTGACAGCTCGTCGTGAAACGCAGCCCTTCCAGGAGCCCCTCGCCATTCATGGAGAGGGGCGCGCGGCAGCGGGGGTGAGGTCTGCGCGAGCTTCGACGCGTGGCCCGCGACGGGCCTCCGAGCGACGCGACGCTGGCGCCCGTAACTCACAGGCCCCGCGTGCACGGACGCACGACCGCTCCGTTGCGCCGCGCGCCTCGATGGGTCGGCGAACACCGCGAAGAAGGATCCACACCGAGTGCCTGAGCCGAGCGAAACACGCTCAGGGCTCGCCCGGTGGGACCTTTCCGTGACGGATCATCCAGGCTCCCACCGAGACGAGCCCGAAGCTCGTCAGGGCCATCGCCCGGCCATCGATCAACTGCGGGTCGGTCTTGAGGATCAGTGTGGAAGTGAGTGCGAAGACGAGGCCGAGGAGTCCCAGGCCGGCGAGGGCAAAACCCGACGAGATGTAGTGGCCACCGGCCCCCTCCTCGTCCCGGCGCGGCCCGCCTGGCTCACGCATGCGCGGTGGCGCCGGACTCGTCGCCCTCGGCCGCCATCTTCGCTCGGGCGATCTGATAGATCATGACGCCGTAACCGCACTTGGCAGCGATGTCGGCGATGCTGTAGCCGACCTGCAGCGCAACCTTGGCGTCGGCGCCGCCAATGCCCAGCACGGGCATGAGGTAGGCAATGGGATAGAAACCCCAGGTGCCGAGAAGCAGGAGCTGGGTATTGCGGAGCAACACCCGGACATGCTCATCGTTCTTCGCTGCAGCCTGGGCGAGCTGCGTCCAGAGGATGTAGAGGATGTAGGCGAAGGGAATGGTCGAGAGCGTTCCCCAGATCAGGCGCGTCGACGTCGTGGCGGCCACCTCTCCGGGGTATCCCAAAGCGATCATCGCGGTCGCGGCGAGCACGAGCCTGCCCATCAGCGCGCCACGGGTCGCCTTGTCGAGCGCGAGCACCGCGACCAGCTCTGCCACCAGGAGGGGCACCGTCAGCAGCCAGTCGACGTAGCGGTACGCGTCGTTGAAGGGCACGCCCGTGGCGACGTACGCTCCGTCGCGCAGCACGTACGCGTCGTGCCAGCTATGGAAGATACGGAAGTAGTGGTAGCCCGCGATGGCCACTACGATCGACGACATCACGAGCGCCGGCCGGTACTTGGGTGCCAGCTGCCCGCGACTGGTGGTGAAGAACACAAAGGAGCCGAGCATCGCAGCGATGGCCAGACTCAACATATTCGAGACGAGACTGTGTTGTCCGAAACTGAGATTCGGCATGGCTCTACTCCTGGCCCGGCTGGTTGACGGGCCATGGACGATCTAGGGTGCGTGCAGTCCCTGGGCAAGGTTTGTAATGTGTTTGGCAAAGGTTTGCACAAGCCCCAGCCAGCGGCGGTTGCAGTGGTCGATGCGAGGACCGGCGGATCGTGAGAGCCGAGGCAGCCCCCTGAACGCTGCCCTGAGCGTCCCCGTGCTCGGCCGCGGAGCGTGTGGGGAGCTGGCGTCGCTGCCGGTGCGCTTCGCGACGCGCGTGCCGGCGCGGCTCACGGTCGCTTGAGTGTAGACGGCGGGACCGGCCCGCGCGCGAGGCGGCGATCGAGCGTCACCAGCGCCGCCGCTCAGGGAGCGGCGCGAAACGAGATCGCTTCGAGCAGGTGATGGAGGCCGGGGGAGAGCTCCCACGCGAGCTGCACGCGAGGTGCATCGCGGCAGAGGACGCTGGTGCGGTGGTCGAGCAGTGCGAGGCGCGGGTCGTCCGTGGGCGCAAAGTGACGCTGTGCGAGCGCCTCCGACGACGACCACGGGACCAGCTTCGAGCTGTCGATGTCCCGAGGCCGCACGGGGCCCGAGAGGCGATCGTGGAAGGTCGCCCAGGAGCGCCCGGTGAGCGCCGCGGGGAGACCCAGCAGCCAGCCCTCGTAGGAGCCCACCGGGGGCGCGTCGTCGTCCTGCGCCGGGTCGCGGTCGCCGCCGAGAAGCGGGAGCTGCCCGAGGATGTTGCAGAACAGCACCGCCGCGCCGGGGTGCGCCTCGAGGAGCGCGCGCAGCGGGGCGAGGTCGAAGCCGTCGCGGCCGGGCGAGAGGTGGTCGCGCGCGTCCCAGGTGAGCTGCGTGCGCCCTTCGGCGAGCAGGTGCCTCGCGCGCCAGCGAAACACCCGCGGCGCGAAGGGATCGAAGTCGACCGCGACGATGCGCGTGAAGCGCCGCAAGAACGAGGGGTCGAGGCAGTGGCCGCCGCTCGGTCCGACGAGGACGATCGTGGGCTCGGGCGGCGCCCATGCCGCGAGGAAGCGTGCGATCTCGCGCACGCACGGGGCCCAGAGCGTGCCGCGGCGCCGGAGGGCCTGGAGGTGGTAGGCGAGTCCGCCGGTGGGGTTGTTCCAGCGCGAGGTCATGGTCGGTCGCCGGCGCGTCGCCGACGCGCAACGGTAGTCCCACTCGGGGATGCGGTGGCGTTGCAGGCGCTGGTGGCGTCACGGGCCATGCGTCGAAGCTCGCGCAGACCTCACCCCCGCTGCCGCGAGGCCCCTCTCCATGAATGGAGAGGAGCTGCGAT
>CAIOSS010000375.1 GCA_903860995.1 uncultured delta proteobacterium
CGGACCCAGCAGCGCGCGCCCCGCGGTCGCGCCCAGGGCGACCACGACCCGCGGCGCCAGCGTCGCGAGCTCGGCGTCGAGCCACGGTTTGCAGGCCGCCACGTCGCGGGCCCGCGGGGTCTCGTGCAGCCGCCGCGGACCGTCGACGCGGTGGCGGAAGTGCTTCACGGCGTTGGTCAGGTAGAGCCGCTCCGTGGGCACCCCGGCGGCCGCGAGGGCGCGCCGGAGCACCTGCCCGGCGGGCCCGACGAAGGGCGTCCCGGCGCGGTCTTCGGCGTCGCCGGGCTGCTCGCCCACGAGCACCATCGGCGCGTCGTCAGCCCCTTCGCCGAACACCGTCTGCGTGCCCACGTCGCAGAGCTCGCAGCCCCGACACCCGCGCGCCGCCGCCCGCAGCACCGCGAGCGAACGCCGCCCCGGCGGAACCCACGGCCCCGCGGATGCGGCGACCGCGGCGTCGACCATCGCGGCCGCGCGGGCGGGCGCCTCGGCGAGCAGCGACGCGATGAGGTCGGCCTCGGGCAGCGTCGCCCAGTGCCGCCGCGGCATCTCCCGGACCATCGCCGCGACCTTCACCCGCGCGGGGTTGAAGACGTTGGCGTAGTACGCGCGCCAGAGGTCTTCGAGGTCGTCGCCGGCGAGCCGCGCGCGGGCCTCGCGCGCCCCGACGCCGGGGCCGAGGTGCAGCGCGTGGCGGTCCCAGTGGGCGCTCGCGTCGGGGGTGAGAATCCACCAGCGCATCACGCCGAAGCGCTCGACGAAGAAGTCCGTCGCCAGCGCCAGCACCGGGTGCTCCGGAACATACCAGGCCACGTACTCGTCCCCCTCCGCGCCCGCCACGCGCTGAAAGCGCACGAAGGCCGTGAGCTTGTGGCGCGCGCGGCGCACGGCGGCGTCGAGGCGGTGGGCCCGCGCGACGTCGGGGTCCGTGGCCACCGCGAGCAGCTCGCCCTCGCCCCGGATCAGGCGAAAGAGCAGGCGGTAGAGGAGGTTCCAGCGGTCGGCGTCGCGGTGGCAGGCGACCCGGGCGGCGAGCGCGACGTACGCCCGCGGGGCGCGCACCTCCGCCGCCGTCGCCTCGGTGGTGCCGCCCCACGGGAGCGCATCGCCGCCCGCCGCCGCGTCGACGAGGGCCACGTCGGCCGGGGCCACCCCCTCCGCCAGCAGCCGTCGCGCGGCGCCGCGGAAGGCCTCCCAGCCGGCGATGGTGAGCGTGCGCACGGGGGGTTCAGATCGTCCGGTCGAAGAGGGAGAGCTGCACGGGCTTCGGGGCGACGAGGGCGCGCAGGTCGGCGCGGTCGAGCCAGCGCGTCGCGGGGTTGTGGTCGGCCGTGACGACGAAGGGGCGCGCCTTGCGGAGCGCGACGCGCAGCGTGACCAGGTCGGCGAGGGTGACCGCGCGGTGGCGTCGCGCCGCGACGATGCGGTCGACGTTGCGCACGCCCAGCCCGGGCACGCGCAGCAGGAGTTCGCGCGGCGCGGCGTTGAGGTCGACCGGAAAGCGCTCGGGGTGGCGCAGCGCCCACGCGAGCTTGGGGTCGATCTCGAGGTCGAGCAGCGGGTGCTCCGCGGGCGCGATCTCGCCGACCGCGAAGCCGTAGAAGCGCATCAGCCAGTCGGCCTGGTAGAGCCGGTGCTCGCGCACGAGGGGCGGCGCGGCGGAGGGCAGCCGCGGGTCGGCGTGCGGAATCGGGCTGAACGCGGAGTAGTACACGCGGCGCAGGGCGTGGCGGCGGTAGAGGGCGTCGGCGGTGCCGAGCAGCGCGGCGTCGTCGGCGGCGGTCGCGCCGACGATCATCTGGGTGCTCTGCCCGGCGGGCGCGAAGGCCGGGGCGCGGGTGGTGCGGCGGCGCTCCTCGACGGCCTCGGCGCGCTTCGAGGCGATGGTGGCCATGGTGCCTTCGACGAGGTCGAAGGTCTTGCCGGGGGCGAGGCGCGAGAGGTCGGCGGCGGTGGCGAGCTCGATGTTGGCGCTGAGC
>CAIOSS010000376.1 GCA_903860995.1 uncultured delta proteobacterium
GGACGTGGGCGTCGCGGATGTGGGCGCGCGGGACGTGGGCGTCGCGGACGTGGGCGTCGCGGACGTGGGCCTCGCGGATGTGGGCGCGCGGGACGCGGGGACTGCCGACGCGGGCCCGAGCGAAGACGCGCCCGACGAGGACGCCGGTCCGGTCGAGGAGATACCGGAGTTCGCGGATGCGTCGCGCGGGGAGATGCCGCCCGTGGAGGTGCCCGAAGAAGGTGGCTGCGGCTGCCGGGCGGGGCGGGGTGGAGGGCTCGACCGCGGGGCGCTCGTCGCCGGGGCGCTGCTGCTCGTCCGCCGTCGCCGCCGCGGGCGGGCGCGCCGCGGGCAGACGGAGCGTGTCGGATGAGGTCGTCGCCGCGCTCCCTGGCGTGGGCGTTCGCGCTCGCGGCGTGCGGTGAACCCGCGACGGTCGTGCCCGCGGACGGCGGCTCGCACCCCGACGCCAGCGCGTCGACGGACCTCCCGGCCCCGATGGACGCCGGGCTGCCCGAGGTCGGCGCGGACGTCCCGACGAGGGACGCGGCGACGTCCGACGTGCCGGCGCGGGCGGACCTCGGGCTCGACGCGCCGACGGCGGATGTGCCGGCGCGGCCCGACGGCGGCGGGGCGGTCACGCTGCGCCTCGCGGTGATCAGCGACCTCAACGACAGCTACGGCTCGACCACGTACTCGAGCACCGTGCGCGCGGCGGTGGGCGCGCTCACGGGACGCATCCGCCCCGACCTGGTCCTGGTGACCGGCGACATGGTGGCGGGGCAGATGGCCGGGCTCGACTACGCCGCGATGTGGGCGGGGTGGCACCGCACGGTGACCGACCCGATGCGCGCGGCGGGCATCCCGATGGCCGTCACGCCGGGCAACCACGACGCCTCGGGGTACTCGCAGTTTGCCGCCGAGCGCGCCGTGTTCGTGTCGCAGTGGAGCCAGGCCGCGCGCGTGCCCGCGGTCGCCTTCGTCGACCGGTCGCGTTACCCGCTGAGGTATTCGTTCACCTTCCGCGGGGCGTTCTTCGTGTCGCTCGACGCGACCACCGTGGGGCCGCTCTCGGCCGAGCAGCGCGCCTGGGTGGACGCGCAGCTCGCCGCTTCGACGCAGCCCGTGAAGATCGCCTTCGGGCACCTCTCGCTGCACCCGGTCACCGTCGGTCGCGAGACCGAGGTGCTCGCGGACGCCGAGCTCGAGGCGATCTTCCGCCGCCGCGGGCTCACCGCGTACATCAGCGGCCACCAGCACGGGTACTACCCCGGCGCCCGCGGCGGGCTGCGGCTGGTGAGCATGGCCTGCCTCGGGGCGGGCCCGCGCGCGCTCGTCGGCGCCGCCGCCGCCTCGCCCCTGAGCCTGCTCAGCGTGGAGATTCGCGACGGCCAGGTGGCCTCGCTCGACGCGCTCGCGGCGCCAGACTTCACCCGCGCCATCGCCCGCAGCACCCTGCCACGGGAGATCCGGTACGGGGCGCAGCGGGTGGTGCGCGACGACCTCGCGGGGTTCTAGAGCGCTGGCCTGACGAGTTGGGTACGCGCCTTCGTGAGACCTCACCCCCAGCCCCCTCTCCATGAATGGAGAGGGGGAAAGGTCGGTAATTCAAGCGATTTCGTCTCGCTCTGGCCCCCTCTCCATTCATGGAGAGGGGGTTGGGGGTGAGGTCTCGCATCAGATCCGTCAGGCCACCGCTCTAGCGCCGTGGCCCGGTTGGGCTCGCATCAGCCATGCTCGCGCGCGGAGGCGTTGCTTCGGGGCGACTGCCACGTGCCGCCCGAACGGCGCGTGTCGGCGCTCGACGCCGCCGGAAGCAACCGTCGCCCGCGCGCGTGTCGGACCCCGACGCCCCGCTCCGGGTGGTCCTCGTCACCAACGTGGTGCTCGCGTTCTGGCACTGCCGCCACCCGGACCAGCGAGCTCTCCAGCGGCCACGCCAGGGGCTCACGCCACCGCCCCCGCCACCGCCGCGGCGATCTCCGCGAGCACCTCCTGGCGCCGGCGCTCCCACCGTCGCGCGTCGACGGTGAGCACCGTCCACCCGCGCAGCGCGAGCACCCGCGGGCGGTGCACCCAGCGCTCGAAGGCCTCCGTCGCGTCGTCGCCCTCGTCGCAGAGCACCGCGAGGCAGTAGCGCCCCGGATCGCGCGGCGACACCACCGCCACCGGGATGCGCGCCGTCGACGCACCGACGTCGAGCTCCACGGTGAACCCCATGCCCTGCAGCGCCGCGGCGACCTGCACGCGCAGCGGCAGCCACGCCCGCACCGTCGGCGCAGCGACCTCCGCGGCGGCCTCGAGCGGCGTGCCGCGCACCCGCGTGAGCACCGCGGCGGCCTGCGGTCGCTGCCCCTGCGCGACGTGCCACGCGTACTCCAGGAAGGCCTTGAACAGCCGCGGACCGTCGTGCGCCACGCCCGCCACCGACAGCATCGCGGGCTCGAACGACGCCACCACCACGCACTCGGCGCGCGCGCGGGAGATGGCGACGTTCAGCCGCCGCTCGCCGCCGCGCTGCCCCAGCGGACCGAAGCGCGCCGGCACGTACCGCTCCGGCGGCCGGTTGCCCACGGTGCGCTCCACCGGCGCGTGGCCCGTCGAGAACACGATCACGTCGCGCTCGTCACCCTGCACGCTCTCGAGGTTCTTCACGAAGGGACGCTCGTCGATGCGCTCCTTCGCGAGGGCCGCGTCCCAGCGCGTGGCGAAGTCCAGGTCGGCGGCGCGCCGCGCGTCGATCGCGTCGAGCACCGCGCCCCGCTGCGGGAGGTTGAACGTCACCACGCCCACCGAGGGCGCGTCCGCCCGGGCCAGCAACGCCGCGATCACCTCCACCACCGCGCGCGCCTCCGCCGGGTTGCGCCCGCCGTCGTACGCGCCGTCGGGCACCGCCACCCAGCGCATCGCCGGCGGCGCCGCGGGCGAACCCGTCGACGGAATCGTGCGAAGAAGTCCCTCGTACATGGCGTGGTTGGAGAACGCGATGAGCTCCTCGTGGCGGCAGCGGTAGTGCCACGCGAGCCCGACGCGCTCGAGCCGCGTGCGCGCCAGTGACAGCAGCGACTCCGCCGCGAACAGCTCCCGCGTGGCCCGCGCCGCGGGCGCCTCGTCGTCGCTCTCTCCCGCCGGCGCCGCCGTGAAGAACGACGACGGCGGCATCTGCTGCTCGTCGCCCACCACCAGCACGCGCCGCGCGCGCAGCAGCACCGGCAGCCCGCTCTCCACGGTGCACTGCGAGGCCTCGTCGAAGACCACCAGGTCGAAGAGCGCCTCCTGCGGAAACAGCACCGTCATCGTCTCCGGGGACAGCAGCCACACGGGCAGGACGTCGAGCAGGCCCGCCCCCGCGAAGCGCCGCGCGAAGGCCCGCAGCGGCAGCACGCTGCGCTGCTTGCGACCCTCCTTGAGCATCGCCTCGCGGGCGGCCTGATCGGCCGTGCGCCGACGGCCCTTCAGCGCCGGCGCCGCGCGCAAGACGGCGAGGTCGTCGAGCCGCGCCGCGACCCGCTGCGCCTCCAGCGCCGATCCCTGGTCGTACAGCGCCGAGAGCGCGCGGCCCGTCGCGTCGGGGTCGCCCC
>CAIOSS010000377.1 GCA_903860995.1 uncultured delta proteobacterium
CGCGTCGTCGGCGCACGGGCAGGGCGTCGGGTTCCTGGAGGTCTCCGTGACGGCCTTGGGGGCCGGGGCGGCCGCCCTCGGGGCCTCCGGGGACTCGCGGCTCCCGGTGCGGCCCGGCGACGTGCGTGACCAGCTGGGGACCATCACCCTGCACGCGCGCGGCAGCCGCGGGAGCGTGCGCGAGGTGGTGGTGACCGTCCCTGCGACGCCGGTGGGGCAGCGCACCGCGACGGGTGACGGGGCCTCGCTGCGCTTTGTCTTCGCGTCGGGGCAGACCCTGGAGCCCCGCCCCGGAGACGGCTGGGTCACGCTGACCGGCTGGGACGGCGCGCGCGCGCAGGGTGAGTACGAGGCGACGCTGGTGCAGGGGCGGATGACGATGCACCTCAACGGCCGCTTCGAGGTGATCGCCGGGGGGGCGCGCTGATGCCCGGCACCGTGCTGGTGGTCGACGACGAGAAGAACATCCGCCGCACGCTGCGGATGGTCTTGGAGGGCGACGGGCTCGAGGTGCGCGACGTCGAGCGCGCCGAGGACGCGCTGCAGGTGCTGCTGGAGGAGCGCATCGACGCGGTGGTGACGGACATCCGGCTGCCCGGGATGTCCGGCATCGAGCTGTTGCAGCGCATCCGGTCGATGGCGAGCTGGACGCGCATCCCGGTGCTGGTGATCTCCGGGCACGCGAGCGTCGGGGTGGCCGTCGACGCGATCAAGCTGGGCGCCACGGACTTCTTCGAGAAGCCCCTCGACCGCGACCGGGTGCTCGTGAGCGTGCGCAACGCGCTGCGGGCCTCGCAGCTGGCGGACGAGGCGAGCGCGCTGCGGACGGCGGCGGGCGCGCGCGAGGAGATGGTGGGCGAGAGCGCGGTGATGCGCCGGCTCTACGCGGAGGTCGAGAAGGTCGCGCCGACCCGGGGGAGGGTGCTCATCACGGGGGAGAGCGGCACGGGGAAGGAGCTCATAGCGCGGGCGATCCACCGGATGTCGCCGCGGCACGAGGGGCCCTTCGTGAAGGTCAACTGCGCGGCCATCCCGGCGGAGCTCGTGGAGAGCGAGCTCTTCGGGCACGAGAAGGGCGCGTTCACCGGCGCGGTGGCGCGCAAGCGCGGGCATTTCGAGACCGCCGACCACGGGACGCTCTTCCTCGACGAGATCGGGGACATGCCGCTCGCGGCGCAGGCCAAGGTGCTGCGCGCGCTGGAGACCGGTGAGGTGAGCCGGGTCGGGAGCGACCAGACCTTCAACGTGGACGTGCGGGTGCTGGCCGCGACGCACCGCGACCTCGAGCGCGAGGCCCGCGAGGGGAGGTTTCGCGAGGACCTGTATTTCAGGCTCAGCGTGGTGCCCATCCGCTCGCCCGCGCTGCGCGAGCACCCGGAGGACATCCCGATGCTGGTGGGGGCCTTCCTGCGGGAGTTCTGCCGACAGAACCAGATGAGGCCCAAGCCCGTGCACCCCGCCGTGATGGCCGACCTGCGCGGGCGCGGCTTCCCGGGCAATGTGCGCGAGCTCAAGAACCTCGTCGAGCGGCTGGTGATCTTGTCGGGCGACGAGATCACCGTCGACGACCTGCCGGCGGAGTCGCTGCGCTCGCGCGAGGTCCGCGAGCGCCACGGGCTCCCGGCGCCCGAGGCGGCTCCGGCGGCGCGCGAGGACGACGACGACGACGACGACGGCGCCCACGAGCTGCGGGTGCCCGGCGAGCGCGCCACGCTGCGCCAGCACCGCGACGACGCCGAGCGCGCCTACATCCTCGACACCCTCAAGGAGGTCGACTGGAACATCTCCCGCGCCGCCACGCTCCTGGGCCTCGAGCGCACCAACCTGCACAAGAAGATCCGCGGCCTCGGCATCAAGCGCGAGGGGTGACTTGCGCGCCCCTGGCGGAGGCACTACTCGCTCGGAGGCCATGCAACCCCGCGCCTCCCTCCTCGCCTCTGCTCTTTTGGTAGGCCTCACTGCGGGCTGCAACCGCGCGCCCGACGAGCCCGCCGCGACCACCGCGACCACCGCGCTCCCCGCGCCGACCCCGTCCGCGGCGCCCGCGCCGTCGCCCAACGCCGGGCCCGCCACCATCGGGGCGTCGCACGTCCTGGTGATGCACCGCCGCTCCGAGCGGGTCCCGCCGACGGTCACCCGCACGCCCGAGGAGGCCCGCGCCCGCGCCGAAGACGTGCTCCGCCGTGCCCGCACGGGGCAGGACTTCTCGGCCCTGGCCCGGGAGTTCAGCGATGAGCCCGGCGCGGCCTCCAGCGGCGGCAGCCTGGGCACCTTCGGGCGCGGCGCGATGGTTCCGCCCTTCGAGCGCGCGGCCTTCGCGCTCGGCGTCGGCCAGATCAGCGACATCGTGGAGACCCCCTTCGGCTTCCACGTCATCAAGCGCACCCAGTAGGCGCCCGCGCCCGTACCGCCCTCGCGCGTCTCCTGGAACCACCCGTCCGGGTGTGATACGCGGTCGCCCGTGGCCAGGGATTACAAGGAAACGTGTCTGCTCCCGAAGACGGCCTTCCCCATGAAGGGCGACCTCTTCAAGCGCGAGCCCCAGTGGCTCGCCCGCTGGGAGTCCAGCGGGCTCTACGCGCGCATCCTAGCGAGGCCCGTCGCCGGGCGCTTCGTGTTCCACGACGGCCCGCCCTACGCCAACGGGCACATGCACTACGGCCACATCCTCAACAACGCGTTGAAGGACTTCGTGACCCGCTCGCGCAACCTGCTGGGCGAACGCACGCGCTTCATCCCTGGCTGGGACTGCCACGGCCTCCCCATCGAGCTCAACGTCGACCGCGAGGTGAAGCGCAAGAAGGAGCACGTCACCCCGACGGAGATGCGCGTGCGGTGCCGCGACGAGGCCGCGAAGTGGGTCGACGTGCAGCGCACCGAGCGCAAGCGCCTCGGGGTGCTCGGCACCTGGGAGACACCGTACCTCACGATGAACCAGGGCTTCGAGGCGCAGGTCATCCGCGCCCTCAAGGCCTTCGTGGCCAACGACATCGTCTACCGCGGCAAGAAGCCCGTGCAGTGGTGCTGGCATTGCCGCACGGCGCTCGCCGAGGCCGAGGTGGAGTACGCAGAGGCGCACGTCTCGCCGAGCATCTATGTGAAGTTCGCGCTCGATGCGGCGGGCGTCGAGGCCCTGCGCGTGAAGCTCCCGGAGGGCGTGACCCGCGTCTCCGCCGTCATCTGGACCACCACCCCGTGGACCATCCCGGCCAACCTCGCCATCGCGGTGCATCCGGCGCTCGACTACGTGGTGCTCCAGGGCGCCGACGGTGAAGGTCTCCTGGTGGCCGCCGCGCTCGCCGGGGCCGTCGCGAAGTCCGCGAAGCTCGACGCAGTGGTCGTGGGCCCGAGCTTCAAGGGCGAGCTGCTGGTGGGCCTCCAGGGGCGCCACCCCTTCGAGGCGCGGTGGTCGACGCTCTTCGGCGCCGATCACGTCGAGAGCGGCGCGGGCACCGGGCTCGTCCACACCGCGCCCGGCCACGGACGCGACGACTACAAGCTGGGCGTCGCCCACGGCCTGGAGGCCTACGCGCCCGTCGGCGACGACGGGCGGTACACGGGCGAGCTGGGCGACGGCGCAAAGGCCATGGGGCTCGAAGGGCAGTTCATCTTCGACGCCAACCCGGTGGTCGAGCAGCACCTGCACTCGCTGGGCGCGCTGCTCCAGTCCCCTGGCCAGAAGATCACCCACAAGTACCCGGTCTGCTGGCGCTGCAAGAACCCGCTGATCACCCGCGCGACGACCCAGTGGTTCATCGCGATGGACGAGCCGATGCGGGCGCTGCCGGGCACGCCCACGCTGCGCCAGCGGGCGCTCGCGGAGATCGACCGCCTCGCCGCCGACGGCGCCCGCGCCGAGGGCGAGGGGGTCGCCCGGGGCTGGGTCCCGTCCTGGGGCCGCGAGCGCATCCGGGGCATGATCGAAGGCCGCCCCGACTGGTGCATCTCGCGGCAGCGCATCTGGGGCGTGCCCATCCCCGCGGTGCAGCACAAGGCGACCGGCGAGGTGGTGCTCACCACCGAGCTGCTCGACCACGTCGCGAAGGTCTTCGCCGAGCGCGGCGCCGACGCCTGGTACAGCGATGACCCGTCGGTGCTCCCGGCAGAGATCCGCTGCGCCGACGGAACGCTCCGCCCGCGCGAGGAGTTCGCCCGCGACCCGAGCATCATCGACGAGTGGTTCGAGTCGGGCAGCTCGTTCTACGCGGTGTGCGAGCCCGAGGCCGACCTCGGCGCCAAGGTCGACCTGTACCTCGAGGGCAGC
>CAIOSS010000378.1 GCA_903860995.1 uncultured delta proteobacterium
CCGGCCCCGGCGCCCCGCGCGCGTGCCGCGTCCCCCGCACCCGCCGCCCGCCGCCCCTCCGCCCCCCATCCGGGCTACGGCCGCCCGCCCCAGAACCACTTCCGGGACGCCACCGACAACGACGACATCCCCTTCTGATCAGCGCGTCAGCCGACGAGCGCCTCGCGGACGGCCGCCACGGTCGCGTCGGGGAGGTCGGTGGTCACGATCTGCGCGCCCGCGAAGCGATGCAGCTCCTTCACCAGCGCCTCGACGTGCACGTGGCTCACCAGCAGCGCGAGCGCCGTCGTGCCCGGCAGCACGATCCGCCGTAGCTCCTGCACCCGCTCATCGGGCACGCCCGTGTCGATGACCTGCGCCATCAGCGCGCCGGTTCCCGCCGTCAACGCACCCCCCACGATCGCCCCCACAGGACCCGCCAGCAGGGTGCCGAAGAGCAATCCCCAGAAGGCCCCATCGAGGGCCGCCTCGCCGGGTGTCACGTCGGTGGTCTCCTTCACGTGGGTCTCACCGTGGACGTCCTTGGAGACGAACACGGCGTCGTGCAGCATGATCTCGCCTTCGGTCATCAGCCGGGTCGCCGCCATCAGCGCCTCCTGGGCCTTCAGGGGCGAGTCGAAGCCGAGCACGATCAACTTTCGCGGGTCATTGTTCATGCCGCGAGTGTTGTGGCCAGTGGTCGTGTGGGGCAAGCGCCTCGAAGTACCAGTGGACCCACGCACCATCGGACCAGCGATCCCCGGCACGGCGCATCATCGCCCCCTCCGATGCCGCGGGTGTACAACCCTCCGTCGGAGGAACAACCAAGCCCATGCGACCGGTCAAGGATCGATTCTGCTCGTTCTGTGGCACCGCCTACGCCGAAGCGCTGACCTATCCCCGCCGCTGCCCCAACGGCGCGTGCGGCGTGGAGGTCTGGGCCAACCCCATCCCGGTCTGCGTGCTGCTCGTGCCGGTGCGCGTCGGCGAGGCCACCGGGCTGCTGGTGCTGCGTCGCGGAATCGAGCCCCAGAAGGGCATGCTGGCGCTGCCTGGCGGCTTCCTCGAAGAGCACGAGACCTGGCAGGAGGGCGCCGCGCGCGAGCTGCGGGAGGAGCTCGACGTCGTGGTCGCCCCGGACGGCATCGACCCGTTCTGGTTCAGCAGCTCCGCGCCCCGACCCAACCGCGTGCTTCTCTTCGCGACGGCCGCGGCGCTGGACGAAGCCGAGCTCCCGCCGTTCACACCCAACCATGAGACCGTCGAGCGGGGCCTCGTCTTCGGGCCCGATGGGCTCGACCAGGTGATCGGCTTCTCCCTGCACACCGAGGCCGCGCGGCGGTGGTTCGCCAGCCTGCGCATCAGCGGCCCGCACGCGTACCGACCGGCCTGAGGGCGCTACGAGGTCGGCACGTAGCAGGTCGGGATCACCCGGTTCTGGAGCGCGTCTTCGCCCTGCACGCACATTTGGGGAGAGGGGCACGTGCCGTCGTCGGCGCAGCGTCGCAGGCACACGCTCACGGTCGTGAGCGGCCCCGAGGTGCCCGCGTAGTAGGCCTGCACCGCCCCGCAGTAGAAGCTCGCGCCGCCCGCCGCGCGGCACGCGCCGTCGCCCACCGCGCCGATGCGGCACGGCGCGACGCACACGCGCCCGAGACAGAGCCCCGTGGTGCAGCTCATGTTGCCGTCGCAGGTGTCCCCGAGCTGTCGCGTGGCCGACGCGGACTCCCGCTGGCAGAGGAAGCACACCCGATCTTCGAGGCAGCTCTGCGCCCCGCCGCACTGCTCGCTGAGCCCGCAGTCCTCCTCGCTGCGGCACTCGTTTCGCTGCCGTAGCTCGGGGTCGTGGCACACCCCGCTGCCGCGGGGGCCGATGCACCGGCCGCCGTTGTAACAGGCGATGCTGTCGCAGCACGGACCGCCCTCCTGCCCGCAGTCCGCCCGCAGCGGCGACAGGTCGTGCCAGTCGTCACCGCCGCAGCCGAGCATCAGCACGGACAGCAGAAGCACCTTCGCTCGCATCACCACCACCCCCCTCACGCCGATCGCCCGCTCGGCGAAGCGTGACCAGCGTGGCACGGGC
>CAIOSS010000379.1 GCA_903860995.1 uncultured delta proteobacterium
TGACCTCGTCGATCGCGGGCGCCATGCTGATGGAGTTGTCGACCACCCAGACGATGTCCACCGGGAGGCGCTCCACCCGGGCGGCGACGCTGGTGCGCGAGCACGCGGCGTCGGGCGCGAGGGTGATGTCCCGCGGCACGTCGGGAACGTCCACCCGGACGTCGACAGGGGCGGGCGCCTCGGGCGCGCCGAGGTCGGCCGCGGGGACGTCACCACGCGCGGCGTCGAGCGCACCGGCGTCCGGACGGGGGACGAAGGGGCGCCCGGGAGAGGGCTCCCCGCAAGCGGGGAGGAGGGCGAGGACGCCCAGCGCGAAGACGAGAGGTCGCGGCACGCTTCATCGGGTACCACGGAGGCGGGGTCGGTGGCATGGCGGGTCGGTGACGGGCCAGGCGGTGACCGGTTGCGTTCGGGTGGTGCCGGACAGCCCTCCAGGCGCGCCCCAGGGTGGGGCGGGATGGACCTTCGCTGCAGCCCCCCCGTTGGTAGCCACGCGCGAGGGAGCGAGTAGATTCGATCTGGCGTGCTCGGTGCACGCCCTCCGGGAGAGGTGATCATGAAGTCAGCGAAGACCAAGACGGCGCCGTTGCATGTCGGCCACCGGATGGACGATGGCAACGCGTTCATCCGCGACCCCGGGAGCGGCCCCGCGCGCACCCGGGACGAGCTCGCGGAGAACCTGGCAGAACAGTTCCTGACGTCGGCGACCTCGGCCGAAGAGTCGGCCCCGGACGACTTCGACCGCGAGGTGCCCGAGGACTCCGGCGGTCCCTTCGTCGAGACCACCGGGCGCAAGGAGTACGCGCGCGACGACGAAGCCCCCAACATCCCCGGAGCCGACCGGGAGCCCTTCCCGAGCCCGATGCGCGCAGGCAAGCGCCAGGTCTGAGGTACCGCCGTCCCGCCGGGTTGCACCGAGGGTCACCGTGGGGCAACCATCGAAGCCCAACGGACGGAACGGAAGGACCTCCATGCCCTACACCCCGCGTCGGTCGATCCTCGCTCTCGTGACCCTCGCGCTATCGGCCTGCACGTCGGGCGGCGAGGTGGTGGAGGTGATCGACACCATCGACGCGTCGGTCGCGCCCCGCGACGTCGGCCGGACCCCTCCGCGAGACACCGGGGGCCTCGACGCGGGACGCTCCGACACCGGCGGAATCCCGACCTTCGACGTGCAGCCCCGGGACGTACCCCCCCGCGACGTCCAGCCCAACTACGACGCCTTCTTCGCGGACAACCCGCTGCCCCGGTACTGCGGCCCCGACGGCAGCAGCGCCGACGCGAGCCCTACCCCGGAGCTTCCCGGCGGATCGCCCGAGTGCCCCGATGACCTCACCCGCGAGGGCTGTCCCTGCACCGAGCAGGGCGCGATGCGCGAGTGCTGGCCCGGGCTCCGGGTGAACCGCAACCGCGGCATCTGCCGCGACGGCATGACCCGCTGCGAGCCCTACGACGAGCTCTCCGGTCGGTGGGGTCCGTGCCAGGGCTATGTCCTCCCCGATCCCGCGGCGCGCCTGGGCCCGGGCTCGTGCCAGTGTTTCTCCCGCGGTCGCTGGGAGCTCACCAACACCTCCCCCTGCTTCGTCACGTACGGCCGCGGCGCGCCCGCCGACCCGGTGTACGCCGTGTCGACCTACCTCGACGCGATGGGCAGGGCCCAGTGCCCGACGCAGGTGATGGGCTCCTCCCCTCCCCCTCGCCCGATGCCCGGGACCACCTTCAGCGACGACTTCCTCACGGTCGATTGCACCGGGCAGTTCGAGCTCTGCTACGCGATCCGCGCGGGCGACCCGACCCGCCCGATGCCCACCGACTGCGTGGTGGCGCGCGTGTGCACCTCGGCCTGGTACCCCACCGCGGGCGAGCGCCAGCGCCTGCCGCCGCTCCCGGCCTGGAACGGCACCGACCCCGCCTGCGCGCGACGCTTCGCCGACGGCGGCGGCTACGGCGAGATGACCGTCGTCGGCCAGAGCAGCGAGTGCCAGCGCATCGACGACGGGGGACAGCCCTACGTGTTCAACCGGGTGACCTACTGCCCGCTGCGCTGCGCCACCACCCCGACCCTGCCCGAGTGCGCCGCGTGCGGCACCGGGGGATCAGGCGAGTTCTAGGCCCGCCGCACGAGGGCTGACGGGTCGAGCAGAGCGCCCACCCACGACTGCGGTCATAGGCCTCGCCCTCCGAGGGGCGCACCCGCCCGCGCCCCTCGATCGGCGAGGCCGGTGATCGCGGGTGTGGGCGGGCGCTCTGCTCGACCCGTCAGCCCTCGTGCGGCGGAGACGCGCGTTGACCCGTCGCGCGCAATGGGGTTCCACTCCGAGCGATGCTCACTGATCGTCGCTTCGCCTTTGTGGGCGCGGGCAACATGGCCGAGGCCCTCATCCGCGGCCTCATCGCCTCCGGCGCCGTCCCCGCGGGCCACATCACCGCCTCCGGTCGCCGCCGCGAGCGCATCGAGCGCACCGCCGAGCGCCTCGGCATCACCGCCGCCCCGGACAACGCCCGCTGCGTCGCGGGCGCCGACGTCGTGATGCTCTGCGTGAAGCCCCAGGTGCTGCGCCCGGTGCTCGAGCAGGTCGGCCGGGACATCCCCCGCGGCGCCCTCGTCATCAGCGTCGCCGCGGGCATCTCCACCGCTGCCATGGAGGCCCAGCTCGCGCCCGGCCAGCGGGTGGTGCGCGCCATGCCCAACACCGGCGCCATCGTGCGCCAGAGCGCCACCGCCATCGCCGCGGGCGCCAGCGCCACCGAAGACGACCTCACCGTCGCCAAGGAGATCTTCGACCGCGTGGGGCGCACCGTGGTGGTCGACGAGGTGCACCTCGACGCCGTCACCGGGCTCTCGGGCAGCGGCCCGGCGTACATCTTCCTGATCATCGACGCCCTCGCCGACGCGGGCGTGAAGGTGGGCCTCTCGCGCGACATCGCCCTCGAGCTCGCGGCGCAGACCGTGATGGGCTCGGCGCAGCTGCTCCTCCAGACCGGCGAGCACCCCGGCAAGCTCAAGGACCAGGTGACCTCCCCCGGCGGCACGGCCATCGCGGGGCTGCACACCCTCGAGGCGGGCGGGCTGCGCACGACGCTCATCACCGCCGTCGAGACCGCCACGCGTCGCTCGAAAGAGCTCGGCGAGGCGGCAGCGGCATACACGCACAAGTAAACCCTCGCGCCCCCAAAGGTGGAGCCAGCCATGGCCTCGGACGACGCCCTCGAGATCAGCCACGAGACCACGGACAACCGCGACGGCTGGGCGCTCTCGCTCCGCAAGACCGTCGCCCGGCGCCCGCAGCTGCTGGGCGACGAGGCCCCGCGGCGCCCGGTGCTCATCGTCCCGGGCTACGGGATGAACTCGTTCATCTTCGGTTTCCACCCGAGCGGGCGCTCGCTGGAGCACCACCTCGCGTGGCGCGGCTTCGAGGTGTGGAGCGTGGACTTCCGCGCCCAGGGCCGCTCGCGCTCCACCGGCGGCGCGATGAGCGGCTGGGGCCTCGGCGAGCTCGCCGCCGTCGACACCGCCGCCGCCGTCGCCCACGTGCTCGACCGCACCGCCACCCGCTCGCCCCGGGTCGACCTCGTGGGCTGCTCCCTCGGCACGACCATCATGCTGGCCCACGCCGTGCTCGACGACCGCGAGCGCCTCGGCTCCCTCGTGGCCTTCGGGGGACCGCTCCGCTGGTCCCGCGTGCACCCGCTGGTCTCCGTGGCCTTCCGCTCGCCGCGCCTCGCCGCCGCGCTGCCCTTCCGCGGCACCCGGCGCCTCGCGGGCCTCGCCCTGCCGCTGCTGCTCAACACCCGGCTGCTGTCGATCTACCTCAACCCGAAGAGCTCGGACATGACCCGCTGGCGCGAGATGCTCGCCACGGTCGAAGACCCCATCCCCCAGATCAACGGCGAAATCGCGCAGTGGATCCTCGACCGCGACCTCACCCTGCACGGCACCAACATCACCCGCGCCGTCGAGGGCCTCGGCAACGACCTGCTCTGCGTGGTCGCCCGGCAGGACGGCATCGTGCCGGTGGAGACCGCCCGCTCCCCCTACGTGCACTCGGGCGCCGCGGTGAAGGCGCTGCTGGAGGTGGGCGACGACGCGCTGCCCCACGCCCACGCCGACCTCTTCCTCTCCCGCGAGGCCGAGGCGCGGGTGTTCGAGCCGACCGCGCGTTGGCTCACCCGACCGACTTCCGGGATCCTGGGAGTGTGATAAGAGCGGCGCTCCCATGAGCGACCCCTCCAACCCCACCGACAACTTCGCCGCCCTCTTCGAACAGTCCGGAGGCGTGCAGAAGCGCAGCGGCCCCGCCGTGAAGGTGGGGGCCCGCGTCGAGGCCGTGATCGTGCAGATCACCCGCGACGCCGTCTTCGTCGACCTCGACCAGAAGCGCCAGGCGTACATGGACCGGGCGGAGATCCTCGGCCCCGACGGTCAGCCCACCATGAAGGTCGGCGACAAGCTCGTCGCCCACGTCCTGGAGATGGACGGCAAGTCGGGCTCCGTGCGCCTCGGCCGCACGCTCGGCAAGGGCGGAGACATCGGCGGCCTCGAGCTCGCCCGCGAGCAGGGCATCTCCGTCGAGGGCAAGGTCGTCACCATCAACAAGGGCGGCGCCGAGGTGGAGCTCAACGGCGTGCGGGCCTTCTGCCCGACTTCGCAGCTCGACAACCGCTTCGTGCAAGACCCGTCGACCTTCGTCGGCAAGACCCTGCAGTTCAAGGTCACGGAGATCCGCGAGGGCGGGCGCAGCATCGTGCTGTCGCGCCGCGCCCACCTCGAGGTGGAGTCCCGCGAGGCGATGGACCGCCTCATGACCACCCTCGCCCCCGGCACCATCGTGAAGGGCACCGTCACCGGCGTGCGGGAGTTCGGCGCCTTCGTCGACCTCGGCGGCGTGGAGGGCCTCGTGCCCGCGAGCGAGCTGTCCCACGACAGCCACGTGCGCCCGAGCGACATCGTCAACGTGGGCGACGCCATGGAGGTGCAGGTCAAGGAGATCCGCGGCGCCGGGCGCGACACCAAGATCACCCTGTCGCTCAAGGCCCTCTCGGGCGATCCCTGGGACGCCATCGAGGTCGTCGCGCCGGTGGGTCGCGTCGTGGCCGGCGCGGTCACCCGCCTCGCCGACTTCGGCGCCTTCGTGCGCCTCGGCAACGGCATCGAGGGGCTGCTCCACGTCTCGGAGCTCCCGGGCCGCGTCGATCATCCCTCCAAGGTGCTCGCCGAGGGTCAGGCGATCCTGGTGGTCGTGCGCTCGGTCGACCGCGGCGCCAAGAAGATCTCCCTCGCGCTCGCCCCCGACGGCGCCGCCGCGGGCACCGCCGCGCAGGCGATGTCCCTCCCGGTGGGCACCATCGTGAAGGCCACCGTCGACCGCATCGAGACCTTCGGGGTCTTCGTGCAGGTCGAGGGCTCGCGGGGGCGCGCGGGCCGCGGGCTCATCCCGATGTCCGAGCTCGGCGTGCCCCGCGGCGCCGACCTCCGCAAGCTCTTCCCCGAGGGCGGCGCGGTCACCGCCAAGGTATTGGAGACCGGCGAAGGCCGCCTGCGCCTCTCCATCCGCGCCATCGGCGCCGACGAGGAGCGCGCCGCCTACGACGGCTATCAGCGCAGCACCAAGGGCCCCGGCAAGACCGGCGCGACCCTCGGCGACCTGCTCAAGGCCCGCGTCAAGCGCTGAGCCTCCCCGCGTCGGCGGGCGCCCGACGGCCACGGCCGGGCGCCCTCCGGTCCCCTCCGACCCCCCGCGTCACATCCCGGCGCGCACGTCCTCCGAGAAGCCCGTCGCGCCGTCCGGTGCGTCGCCTGCGCCGCCGCGACCGCCGCCGCCCCCGGTGCCGCCGCCGCCGCGCACGCA
>CAIOSS010000380.1 GCA_903860995.1 uncultured delta proteobacterium
AGACACGCCGGCTGTTGCGCGGCACCGGTCTCGAACGCGTCGCAGGGCGGCGGGTCGGGGACCGCGCCCTCCTGCACAACCACGGGCGCGTGCGGGTCGCCGGGGTCGCCCGCCGATGTCGTCCTCCGCGTGCTCATGATCCCTTCGCCCAGGTCGCACGGACGTCGGTCTCGACCTTGATCGGCACCGAGGTCACGAGTTGCTCCATGCCCCAGCGCATGCCGTCGTCCACGAGCTGGCGGACGTCGTCGGCACACTCGCGGCGCGTCTCGACGACGATCTCGTCGTGGGCCGTCAGGACGATCCGCGCCCCCGCTGGCAGACGGCGACGGAGCCAGATCATCGCGAGCTTGAGCCCGTCGGCAACCGTGGCCTGGATCGGGGCGCAGAGCCGCCTCGGATAGGGATCGTCGTGCGCGAAACAGAGCAGCCTGTGGCCACAGGACCGCAGTTCGGCGGGGCTTCTCGTGCGGATGCTTTCTTGCCACGCGGCCACGCCGGGGTAGGCGGCGCGGTAGCCTTCGAGGTAGCGCGTGGCTTCTTGAAGGCTCAGCGAGACGCCGTATTGGAGCAACGCCGTGCGCGCGAGGGTCTCGGCGCCCTCGCCGTAGACGACGCCGAAGTTGATCGCCTTGGCGCCGCGCCGCTCGACCTCGCTCACGACCGACCTCCCCGTCAGGTACTGCGCGGTGGCGCTGTGCGGATCGCCGTCCTCGACGAAGGTCGCCGTCATCCGCCGATCGCGGGTGACGTGAGCGAGAACCCGCAGGTCGATCTGCGCGTAGTCGCCGACGACGAACACATCGTCCTCCCGGGGTGTAATGCAGCCTCGCTCGACGTCGGAGCGCCCGAGCCCCTGGAGATTCGGCTGCGAGCAGGTGAACCTGCCCGTGCGCGAGCCCAACGGATCGAACTGCGCGTGGATGCGGCCGTCCCCGTGGCGACTCAGCGCTGCGAGCAAAGCGGGGCCGCGGTCGCGCACGAAGCTCTGCAACGACTTCCGATGCATCAACCTCCGGACCAGCGCACCGTGGGCAGGGTGGTCCCGAAACGGGGCGAGGTGCTCCTTGCCGGTGCCCGCCGCGTTGATGCCGACCCGCTTGAGCGCCGCGAGGACCTCCTGGTCTGCGTCGAGACGGCCGACGCCGAGGGTCGTGCGAAGCGCTTCGCTGATCGCCTCGAACTCCTCCTCGCGCACCCGAAGGAGGTCGGAGATCTGCGCACGGTCGGCGCCGACCCCGACGACCTGTTGATCGACGACGATGGGCAGCACGTGCGACTCCAACTCGAACGTCCCCTCAAGATCGCGGGAGCGAAGGTTCTTACTCAGCATCGCGTGCAGCGGGAGGAGCGCCTCTGCGGCCTGAACGAACGCGCCGAAGCGTGCGGAGCCCGGGTTGAAGTCGAGTGCTGAGGCATCGAAGTTGTCCTCGACACGGACCTGAAGATGCGTCGCAGTGAGGCCGCCAAGCCGGTGCTCGACGACCGAGTCGAGGTTCAGACCCCCGAGGAGCAGCTTCGACGCACTTTGCAGGTCGAAGGCGACCCCCGCCCGCGCACCGTAGCGATGCGCCAACGTGTTCAGCTGTGGTCGGAGATCGTGCCCGACAACCCGAGCACGGGAGAAAGCCGCCGCGACTGGCCCCAACGTGGACAGCGCGGACATGTTGATGACGAAAGTGGTCCCGGACGACGTGGTCACCGAGAGCGCACGAGGCCGCGCGAGCAGCGGGTCGACGCCGACGGCGGCCAGGGAGATCGCGACGTGGGCGGCCTGGTCGATGGCGGTGGCAACCTTTTCGAGGCCTTCGACCGTCTCGATGACATGTGCCATGCGGGCCGTCGCGATCACCGGGCCGTCCCCTGCGGTGGCGAACAGGATCTCGGCGCGTCTCCTCGCTTCCTCCTGCTGTTGGCGGAGGACCGTGACGACCGCGTTCTTGTGCAGCCGCAGGGCCTCCCAGACGCCTTCGGGCAGCGCAGAGCGATC
>CAIOSS010000381.1 GCA_903860995.1 uncultured delta proteobacterium
CGTCGAGTCGGCGCGGCGGGGCACCCTGGCGCGAGGCGCGCGGCTCGCGGTGCACGAGGCCACGCAGGGCCGCGGGTGCCGCTCGGCGTGGATCCGCATCGACGTCGACGCGTGGGTGTGCGCCGACGGGGCGACGCTCACGGCCGACGGCCCCCGCGCGGCGGCGCAGCCCGTGGTGCGCGAGGGCGAGGTGGTGCCCTACCAGTACGCCTTCGCGACCCACGCGGGCGTGCGCACCTACCGGCGCATCGAAGACGTCGCCGAGGAGAACTGGGCCGAGGAGCTGGAGCGGGGGATGTCCGTCGCGGTGGTGGGCACCGCGCGCATCGACGGGTCGAGCTACGTGCACACCGCGAGCGGGCGCTGGGTGTCCATGCGCGACCTGTCCTTCGCGCGCCCGAGCGAGCGGGTCGGGATCTTCTACGAGCCGGGCGAGTCGGTGTCGTCGGTGGGCTTCTTCCGCGCCAACACCCGCGCCTGGCCCACGGCGGAGTCGGCGCTGCGCGACCGCGGCCCGTCGGGCGCGTCGGTGGCCTTCGCCCGCCGCGAGGTGGCCCACGTCCGCGAGGAGCGCGTGCTGCGGGGCATCCGCTTCGCGCGCCTCGACGGGGGCTGGGTGCGCGCCTCGGTGCTGATGCGCCCCGCGGTGGGCGCCGCGCCCGCGGGCCTCGGGGGCCGCGAGCGCTGGGTGGACGTCGACCGCGCGACGCAGGTGCTGGTGGCCCTGGAGGGCTCGGCGCCGGTGTTCGCGACGCTGGTCTCCACCGGGCGGGGGGAGCACCCGACGCGGGCGGGCGAGCACCGGGTGTGGTCGAAGCTGGCGACGACGGACATGTCCAACGCGGGCGACGCGGACATCATGACGGCGACGGCGCTGTACACGGCGGCGCGGGTGCCGTGGGTGATGTTCTTCCACGAAGACCAGGGGCTCCACGGGGTGTTCTGGCACGACCTCTTCGGCCGGCCGCGCTCGCACGGCTGCGTCAACATGGCCCCGCGCGACGCGGCGTGGCTGTTCCAGTGGGCGCCCCCGGCGCTGCCGCCGGGGTGGACCGCGGTGCTCCCGACGGCCGCCGACCCGGGGCTGCGGGTGCGGGTGCGCTGACGCTGGCGGGCGCGCTCAGCGGGCGCGCTGCTTCGCCGCGGTGTCGTCGTCCGCGGGCTCTTCCGCGCTGGCGGTCGACGGCGCCGCCCCGAGGTCGACGCGCACGCCCGACGGGGGCATCTGCTCGCGGGCCATCTCCCGGCGCAGCACGCGGCCCAGCGTGACGAAGTCCTGCGTGGCGGGCGAGAGCACCACCGGGCGGTCGGTGCTCGAGGCCGTGAACGACAGGCTGAAGCCGTCCTCGTGGATGCCCCCGAGGGCGCCCCAGGGGATCCACCCCGCGGCGGCGCCGGCGGCGCTCCGGTAGCCTCCCGCGGCGAGCTCCGCGGGGCTGTAGCCCGTGAGCGGCGCGACGCCCTGCGCCGACACCGCGAGGCCGCCGTTGCGCCGCGCGCCCAGCCAGGTCTTCATGGAGCGCGACAGGTAGATGCCCGTCATCAGGAGCATCCCGGCCATCTGCGGCACGCCCCGGAAGCTGCCGCGCCCGGCGTTGGTGAGCGCCATCACCACGGCGACGACGGCGAGCAGCGCGAAGAACCCGAAGGCCAGCACCGCGCGCGTGGGGAAGCCCGGCCGGTCGGCGAAGACCAGGGTCTCGCCCGCGCGCAGCCGGCCGATCACCCGCGTCGCGAGCGCGTCGACGACGGGGTCGATGGCGCCGCGCACGGCGCTGTACATCCCGCGAACCTGCACCGGCGCCCCGTCGCTCGGGACGAAGGTCGCGGTCATCTCCTGACCGCCGAGGAAGGCCTGGCGCGCGTCGAACCAGCGCACGTCGACCCGGGCGAGCGCGTCGAAGGGAAGCACCCGGGCGCGCCCCGCGTCCCAATGCACGAGGTGGTCGGCGTGCACCTCCACGCGGCTGTTCCAGCGGCGGGTGACCGACCAGAGGAGCGCGCCCAGGATGAGCCCCACGGCGACGCCGCCGACGAGGGGGCTGCCGACGACGAGGCCGAAGATCCAGCCGAGCCACGGGAGCAGCATCGCCGCCAGCAGGTGGCTGACCACCGTGTACGCGCGGCGCTGCACGGGGATCACGACGGGGGGAGCGACCATCGCTGCTTCGTACCGCGGCAGGGCGGCGGCCGTCACGGGCGGGGCCTCGGGGTGCACCGCCGGGGCGCCGCAAAGGGTGCTACGGGTTTCCGGGAGACGGTGTACCGCGACGCGCTGCCCACGATGATCGAACGCTGGCGCTGCCTCGACGCCGAGGTGCGCGAGGCCTTCGCGCGCATCGAGCGCCGCGGCTGGCGCTGGCTCCCCGGCGAGACCCGCGCGCGGGTCGGGTCGCTCCGCGCGCGGGGCGAGCGGCCGCCGGTGAGCCTCGACGACGCCGTCTCCGCCATCGACGCGCTCACGCAGTGCCGCGACACCCTCGCCGACGCCCTCGCGTCCATCGACGACCCCGACCGCCCGTGGAACCTCCCCGCCCTGGCGTGGCCCGACGTGGTCTTCCCGTGGATGCGGGCGTTCGACGCTTCGCTCGCGGGGGTGTCCTCCGCCGCGGTCGACGACGACGACCGGCGCTCGCTCGCCGCGCGGGTGGCGGACATCGCGCGGCGCCTCGACCCCGGGGCGCTGCTCGACGCCGTGCACCTGCCCGGGGTGCGGGCGCGCTTCCGGGTCGACGGCGCGCCGATGGTGCTCGACGTGTGGTGCGTCGAGGGCGACGGGTTCTGGGCGGGGTCGCGGGTGGAGGTGGGGCTGCTCACGACGGCGCGGCGATCGGCGCCGAGGCTGCGGCTGAGCCCGGCGGCGGCCCTGGCGCTGGGGCGCAGCGGGCGCAGCGCGGTGACGGGCAACCCCGAGTTCGACGGGCGCTTCGTGTGGGAGGGCGACGCCGGCGCGACGGAGACGATGCAGCACCCGGAGCTGCAGCGGGGGCTGCGGGTGGTGTCGCTGGACGACGTCCCGACGCTCGCCCTCGACGAGGGCCTCGCGTCGCTGCGCTGGACCTTCTCCCCGACGGTGCGCAGCGTCGGCGCCGCGGTGGCCGCGCTGGCGAGCCTGCGCGACCGGTCGCCCGCGCGGGACTTCGGGTAGACTCGCGCCGTGGTGCGCCCCGATATTCGACGAGCCCTGTTCACCGCGTCGCTGCTCGCGTGCGGGTGCGGGCTCGAGAACCCGACGGTCGTCGTGCGGCCGCCGCCCGGGGACGCCGAGGTCGCGCTCGACGTCGGCCTCGACGATGTGCTCGTCGATCCGACCGAGCGCGGGGGCCTCGACGACGTCGCCGCGCTTGACGCGCTCGCCGCGCTTGACGCGTCGGCGATCGACGCCCCCGACGTCACCCCGATCGCGTGCGGGATGTCCGGCCAGGGCTGCTGCGACGACGACGCGCAGCCCGCCTGCGCCTCGGGCCTGGCGTGCTTCGGCGGGCGCTGCGGGTGCCCCCCGGGGAGCGGCGAGTGCGGCGGCCGCTGCGTCGAGACGGGCGCCGACCCGGCCCACTGCGGGGGCTGCGGAATGGCCTGCGCGGTGCGGGCGAACGCGACCGCGCGGTGTGCGATGGGGCGCTGCGAGTCGCTCTGCGCCGACGGCTTCGCGGACTGCGACGGCGACGAGACCAACGGCTGCGAGGTCACGCTCGGCACTGCGCAGCACTGCGGCGCCTGCGGGGTGGCCTGCGCCGCGGGGCAGGGCTGCGTGGGCCGGGCGTGCGTGGTTGTCCCGCCGACGGGGTGCATCGGCGGCGCGACGGCGGACGTCGTC
>CAIOSS010000382.1 GCA_903860995.1 uncultured delta proteobacterium
ATGGTTGCGAGTGGAGGGGCCGCCGCGGGAGACTGCGCGCCCACATGACCGGTCATCGCGAGCGCGGCGCAGACGAGCGCGGCGCCAAGTCCTTCACGCATCGATCAACCTCCCGAGCGGTCTATCACGTCCTGCTCGCGCTCTCCGTCGCGGCCTGCCGTGGGCCCGTGCGCGCGGACGACCGGCTCACGCTGCTCGCGCTCGCCCGCCCCGAACACCTCGACCCGCGACACCCCGAGGACGCTCTCGGGGCCTCGGTCGGGCGGCTCCTGTATCGAGGGTTGATGGAGGGCGACCCGGTGACCTTCCTGCCGCGCCCGGCGCTCGCCGAGGATGCCCGCTGGGTCGACCCGGGGCGATATCGCGTGCGCCTCCGCGGTGACGCGCGCTTCCACGACGGCCAGCCCGTCACGGCGCAGGACGTCGTCGCCACCTACGCCAGCGTGCTCGACCCCGCGCAGCACAGCCGGCTCCGCACCACCTACGCTCGCGTGCTCCGCGGAGTGCGCGCGGTCGATGGCCGCACGGTCGAGTTTGAACTGCACGGTCCCGACGGGTCGATCGACACGCTGCTCCAGCTCGGGGTGCTTCCGCGGCGCGATGCGGCCTCGCCCGAGCGACGGCCCGAGGAGATCGCGCGCGACGGCCTCGCAGGCAGCGGCCCGCTGCGGCTCACGCGCTACGCGCCCGACGCCCTCTCCCTCGAGGTCGCAGGCGGGGGCGGGGCGTTTCGCGCGCTCGACGTCGTCACGCTCCACGACCCGAACACCCTCGCCCTGCGGTTGCTCCACGGCGAGGGCGATGTCGCCGAGCTCAAGCCAGAGCTCTATGGCCTCTTCGAGGGTCGGGCCGGCTTCGAGGTGGCCTCGGCGCGCACCTCGGGCATGACCTACCTCGGTATGCACTGCGAGCACGGCGCGCTCGCCGATGTCGCAGTCCGGCGCGCTCTCGCGCTCGCGCTCGACCGCCCGTCGCTCCAGAGGGCGATGCTGGGCGCGCGTGCGGTCGCGTCGACGGGGGTCCTGCCGCCGTCGCACTGGGCGTACGCCGGGGACGTCGCGCGGTACGCCTTCGACCCGGCAGCGGCGAGGCGCGCGCTCGTCGCCGCGCGCGGTGAGGGCGCACCGCCGTTGCGCCTCACGCTCCGGGTCTCGTCGCAGCGCTTCGCCGTCACCGCTGCGCAGGCGATCACCGCGATGCTCCACGACGTCGGCGTCGAGGTGGACGTGCGCCCCTCGGAGCTCGCCACGCTCCTGTCGGACCTGCGCGCGGGGCGCTTCGACCTCACCCTCCTCACGGTGCCTGACCTCAGCGACCCCTTCGGCCTCGGCTTCTGGTTCGGTTCGGCGTCCATCCCGACCGCGGCGAACCCCACCGCGGGCGGCAACCGCTGGCGCTTCCGCGACGCCGAACTCGACGCAGCGCTCGATGCGGGCCTGCGCGCGCTCGGGCCCGAGGCGAGGAGGCCACACTATCAGCGCGCCCAGCGGGTGCTCGCGGCGCAGCTCCCGGTGATCCCCCTCTGGCACGCCGACGTGGTCTTCGTGCTGCGCCGCCCCTATCGGGGGCTGCACCCGAGGGGCGACGGCCAGTTGGACTTCCTGCTCCGGCTGACCCGGTAGCGTTTACCGGTGCAGGTACTGCATCGCGATGAACAGCACCCCACCCAGGGCCGTGCCGCCGATGAGCACGGCTGCGATGATGAGCCCGGCGCGGGACCGTCCGCCGACGGGACCGCTCGGCGCCGCGGCGCTCGTCGGGGCGGCCGCGACGGAGGCCCCGCCCTGCTGGTCGAGGACGATCATCACGGTGCGCGAGCGATTGTCCGCGAACTCTGCGCCGCGCACGACCGGGCTGCCGGGCATCGGGGCGGGCGCCGGGGGCGCCATGCGCGACGCGATCACGCGCTCCGCGAGCGGGTACTGCCGCAGCGCCGCGGAGCCCATCGGCTGTTGCAGCGCGTCGTGCAACGCCGCTCCGAAGACGTTCATCGAGACGAAGCGGTGCTCGGGGCTGCGGCCCATCGCGCAGAGGATGACGGCCTCCATCGCGGGAGAGATTCCCGGAACGATCTTGGAGGGCGAGCGCACCGCCTCCTGGAGGATCGCGTCGATGGTCGCCTGCTCGCTCTCGCGCTGGAACGGTGACGACCCCGTGAGCAGCTCGTAGAGCAGCACGCCCATCGAGTAGAGGTCCGCGCGCGGGTCGACGGAGCCGGTGCCCGCGGCCTGCTCGGGGGACATGTACGCGGGCGTTCCGACGAGGAGCGCGCCGTTGGTCCAGGTGAGGCCGTCGTTGGGGTCGGAGAGCAGACCCGCGATGCCGTAGTCCATCAGCAC
>CAIOSS010000383.1 GCA_903860995.1 uncultured delta proteobacterium
GGGGCGGGGCTTGCCCCGCCCGCACCGGCATCGACTGGTTAGAGCGGTTCTTCAACGCGTCTGGTACGCGTTCAGCGACCTCACCCCCCAGCCCCCTCTCCATGAATGGAGAGGGGGAGCACTGGGCGAGAATTCAAGCGATCTCGTCCCACTCCGACCCCCTCTCCATTCATGGAGAGGGGGCTGGGGGTGAGGTCACGTACCCAACGCGGTTGAGAACCGCTCTAACGCCTATGGGGGGGGGGAGGCCCAGGGGCTCAGCGCGTCGCGCGAGGGGCGCGGATGTTGAGGTGCATCGCGACGTCGTCGCGGATGAGGTTGTCAGGCATGCCGGCGTAGACGATCCCGTACTCGCGTCGGTTGATGACGAACTCCGCCGTCGCGGTGACCTCGGCGGCAGTGACCGCCACGGTCGCAGGGAAGCTGATCGAGCGGGTCACGCCGTGCAGCGCGAGGTTGCCCGTGATGGTGTGCGTCGCGCCGTTGGGGCCGCCCGGGGCGATGGCGGTGGAGGTGAAGGTCGCCCGGGGGAAGCGCGCCACGTCGAAGAAGTCCGGGGACTTCAGGTGGGTGGTGAGGCGGTCGGTGTCGGTGGTGACCGAGGTGGTGTCGATGTCGACGGCGATGCGGCTGTTTTCGACGCGCGCCGGGTCGAGGTCGATGGTGCCCGTGAAGGCGGGGAAGCTGCCTTCGTGCGCGCCGGTGACCTTGGCGCCGGTGAAGCCGACCCGCGAGGCGGCGGGGTTGATGGCGAGGCGCTCGGTGGCGCTCGCGTTGGCGGCCGCGGCCGGGGTGGTGGCGGCGCTGGTGGTGGCGCGCGCGACGTTGGCGTTCGGGTCCTTGCACGCCGTGGTGCCGGCGAGGGCGAGCGCGACGAGGGCGATGGAGAGGGAGCGCATCGGGAAACTCCTGCGATCGGGGTCGGACGGAGCGTCCGGTGCCGTGCAGGAGTACTAGGACGTTCGCAGGGACGCGACCATCGGCCCTTCAGGAACTCTTCGTTGCGTGGGAGGCAACGATCGCAACGGGAACATCGGTGAATCACCAGGTCGGCGACCCCGCTGGAGGAGCGTGAGGCCGGCCATGTCGCCGTTGGCGACGGGGGACACCTCGTGGCCGAAGCGTGGATATCGCCAGCGGGTGGGTCCACCGTCGCCCCCGCGGGACGACGTATCGTCCCGGGCGATGAGCCCCACACGGATCGACCTCGCCACGTGGCGCCGCGAAGGAAGCATGATCGACACCCTCGACGGGTCGGTCTTCGTGCACGACACGCCGGGGCCCGACGGCGCGACGCCGCTGGTGATCCTGCACGGGTTTCCCACGTCGTCGCACGACTTCGCGGCGGTGATCCCCGCGCTGGCCGAGGGGCGCCGCGTGGTGGCCTTCGACTTCCTCGGCTTCGGGTACTCGGCCAAGCCCGCGGGCTTCTCGTACTCGCTCGTCGAGCAGTGCGACGTCACCCTCGCGGTGCTGCGCGCGCTCGGCGTCGGGGAGTTCCACCTGTGGGCGCACGACATGGGCACCTCGGTGGCGACGGAGCTGCTCGCGCGCCGCGAGCGGGGGCTGCTGTCGCCGACCGTCCGCTCGCTCGCGCTGATGAACGGGAGCGTGCACGTCGAGCTCGCCCACCCGACGCTCGGGCAGCACGTGCTGCGCTCGCCGCTCGGGCCGCTCTTCGCGCGGCTCAACACCCGCAAGACCTTCGTCGCGCAGATGCGGGCCATCATGGCGAAGCCCCCGTCGCCGGACGACCTCGACGCCATGTGGGAGCTGGTCTCGCGCGACGACGGCGCCCTCCGGCTGCCCGCCATCATCGGCTACATCGCCGAGCGCAAGCGCTTCTGGCACCGCTGGATCGGCGCGCTCACCCGCCTCGACCTGCCGACGCTGGTGGCCTGGGGGCTGCGCGACCCGGTGGCCGTGCCCGCCATCGCCGAGCAGCTCGCGCGGGAGATTCCGGGCGCGCGCCTGGTGACCTGGGGCGACCTCGGGCACTACCCCCAGGTGGAGGATCCGGCGCGCGTGGCCGCGGTGGTGGGGGAGTTCCTGCGCGAGGTCGAGGGGTGATCCGGGGGGCGCAGTGGGGCGCCGGTCAGAGCCGTCCCTGCGCGCGCAGCTCGCGACCCAGGCGGACGATGTTCGCCTCGCCCTCGCGCAGCGCCGCTGGGGAGGTGTGCACCGAGTAGCGGCCCAGCACGAGCGCGTGCGGGTGCTTCACGGCCGAGCCGACGATGAGGTCGGTGGCCACCGAGGCCTCGAAATGAAGGGCGCCGTCGCCCTCCGCGAAGACCGCGAGCTCGCCCTGCGCGATGGGCTCCGGGCCGACGAGGGCGCCGGTGTGCACCGACGCGAAGGCCGCCGTGACCCTGACCGCGGGTGCGCCGGGCCACGCGCCGCCCGGCTCCGCTCACCGTCCCGGAAACTCCGCTGTCCATGTCGTCGAACTCCATTCTGCCAGGCGGTGGTCGCCCGGCCGGCGGTCAGCATGGGTGCCGCGAGGGTCGTACGAAAGATGCTCGCGCGGGCGACACCTGCTCACGAATGATGCAGGCGCCGTCCACGCTACACCGTCACCCGCCGGTGCCAGGTCGCCCACTCGGCCACCACGATGAGCGCCGCGGCGGCGAGCAGCGCCACCCACCACTCGCGCCGCAGCCCGGGACGCCCCGGCAGCGGCGCCGTCGCTCGCGTGGTGCCGACGGAGAGCGTCGCCCGCGGCGCGCAGGCCGACTCGTCGGGGTCGATGAGGTTGCCCGCCACGAGCGTGTGCGACCCGCCCGCGTGCAGCCGGTGGAAGCCCGCCTCGGCGCCGAAGAACACCGCGCGCCCCTCCATCACGGGCACCCGCACGCGGCGACCCGACGGGGTCTCCACCGTGGCCTCGCGCTCGCCCGCGGGCACCGGCATCCGCCACGCCGTGCCCGTGCGGTACGACGACTGGAACGCCCCGTCCTCCCCGGCGAACCAGTCGATGGCGTTGATGAGCATCACCGGCCACGACACCAGCAGCGCCACGTCGCTCTCGCGCACGTCGAAGGTGAACAGCACGAAGCGCCCGCCCCCCTCGCGCTCGCCCGCCACCAGCAGCGGGCCCGCGCTGCCGCCGCCCAGCACCCGGTCGGCGGGGGTGAGCCGGTAGCGCGCCACGCGCCCGATGTGGGCCTCCTCCAGGTCGCTGGTGAAGCGCGTCACGGGGTGCCGCCGGTCCACCCGGTCGAAGCCGATGGCGCCGCCCGCCGGGGCGCTGAAGAGCCCAGGCTCCACCGGGCGGGGCGATCCGTCGACCGGGGGGCGCAGGGAGATCCATCCGACGCCGGGCGGCACCGTCACCGCCGCGCCGTCGCTGATGACCACGTCGTAGCGCCCCTGCGCCAGCGCGGCGGCGGCGGTGGCGGGCGTCGCCTCGACCACCTCCAGGTACTCGTCGAGCAGCAGCGCCGCCTCCAGGTAGCGGTTGCCCTCGCCCACCGACAGCACCCGCGCGCGCCGCCGCTCGGGGAGCGTCGCGTAGGCCACGTCGTCGAGGGGCAGGTCGTCGCGGGTGCCGTCCTCGAAGGCGATGCGCGCCTCCAGCCGCTCGCCGCCGCCCGACAGGCGCTCGATCACCCGCTGCACCCGCTCGCCCGGGGCGAGTCGCAGGCGCGCTCGCTCGATGGGCGCGCCGTCGACGCTCACCGTGAGCACCACGGACTCGGGGCGGTCGCTCCAGCTCTGAAGCTCCACCATCGCCTCGCAGCGCGAGCGGTCGAGGGGGTAGCGCCGCGCCGAGAAGGCCGTCAGCCCCAGGTTGCGCCCGCGACGCCCGACCCCGACGAAGCGAAGCGCCGCGCCCGCCGTCGTGACGTCCGGCGCCACCGGGGGATAGGCCCCGTCGCCCACCACGATCACCTCGCCGTGGGCGTTGCCGCGCAGCACGTCGCGGGCGAAGCGAAGGGCGCGGGAGAGGTCGAGGCCCGTGTCGCGGGGCCGGTACGCCGTGACGGCCGCCTCCAGCGCCGTGCTGTCGTCGGTGAGGGGCGTGAGCGCCGTGACCTCGGCGTCCATCTGCGCGACGAGCATCCGGTCGTCGGGGCCCATCGCCCGCACGATGCGCCGCGCCGCCTCGCGGGCCGCCGCCGCCCGGCCGCCGGGGAGGTCCGTCGCCGCCATGCTCGCGCTCGCGTCGAGGAGCAGCACCGTGGTGCGCCCGCGCCGCGACGCCCCGGCGGGCCGCGGGTCGCCCAGCGCCAACACCAGCAGCGCCAGCAATGCGAGCTGTAGCAACAGCGAGAGAAGCCGGCGCAGGCGCTCGAAGAGCCGCGCGGAGGGGCGCTCCTCCAGCACGCGGGCCCAGAGCGGCGCGAAGGGGACGAGCACCCGGCGGCGGCGCTGCCGGAGCAGGTACAGCCCGACGACGGCGGCGCCGGCGAGGGCGCCCGTCCAGGCGAGCTGTGCGGTGGCGAGGCCGAGCCACTCCATCAGTCCACCAGCCCGGAGCGGCGGAAGAGGTTGAGCACCTGGTCTTCGAGGGCGCCCTCGACGTCGGCCGGGGCGTAGGCCACCCGGCGCGATTTGCAGAAGCCCTCCACCTCGCGGCGCCAGTGCGCGTGCGCGTCGCGAAACTTCGCCACCAGGGCGGGCGTGAGCGTCACCTCGCGTCCGTCGCCGGACTCCGCGTCCACCAGCAGCACGTCGCCGCGGGCGCCCGGGTCGGCGTCGCGCGCGTCCGTCACGTGGATCACCATGGGCTCGAACTTCTGGTAGCGCAGCGCGTTGATGCCGCGCTCGAAGCCCGCCGGGTCGTAGAGGTCGCTCACCACGATGGCCACGCCGCGGCGCTTCAGCTCGGCGCCGAGGGTGCGCGCCGCCTCCGCCAGGGCCGTCTCCCCGCCGGGCTTCAATCCCCGCAGGAACTCGAAGACCTTGAAGATCTGGCCCTTGCCGCGCGCGGGCGGGAGCCGCCGCTCGACCTTCGTCGACACCGCGATGAGGGTCACCCGGTCGAGGTTGTTCAGCGCCACGTAGGCCATCGCCGCCGCGAGGCGCCGCGCGTGGTCGAAGCGGCCTCTCCCCCCGAAGCCCATCGAGCCGGAGACGTCGAGGACGATGGCGATGGTGAGGTCTTCCTCCTCCTCGAAGCGCTTCACCAGCAGGCGCTCGGTGCGGCCGTAGACGCTCCAGTCGAGGGCGCGCAGGTCGTCGCCCGGCGTGTACGCCCGGTGGTCGGCGAACTCGATGCCGCTGCCCGAGATGCGCGTGCGCCGCTCGGCCCGCAGGCGCCCCGCGAAGAGGCGCCGGGAGGCCACCGCGAGGTACTCCAGCTTGCGCTGGAAGGCCTCGTCGAAGAGCTCCGCCTCCACCGCGTCGGGGCGCTTCGGCGCGCGCAGCCAGTCGAGCCAGCGCACCGTCACGCCCCCGGCTTGACGGCCCCGAGGATCTCCTCCAGCACCGCGTCGGGCCGCACGCCCTCGGCCTCGCCCTCGAAGTTCAGGATCATCCGGTGGCGCAACGCGGGCGGCGCGCTCGCCCGCACGTCGTCGGCGCTGGCGCTGAAGCGCCCGTCCATCACCGCGCGGATCTTCGCCGCCAGCAGGATGGCCTGCGCCCCGCGGGGCGACGCGCCGAAGCGCACGTAGCGCTTCACCGACGGGGTCGCGCCCTCCTCGCCGGGGTGCGTCGCGAGCACGAGGCGGATGGCGTAGTCCTGCACCGAGCGCGCGACGGGCACCTCGCGGGTGAGCGCGCGGAGCTCGAGGATGCGGGCGCGGTCGAGCACGGGCTTCACCTCGGCGTCGACGTTGCCGGTGGTGCGGTCGAGGATGGCGTGGAGGTCTTCGCGCTTCGGAAAGGGCACCTGGAGCTTGAAGAAGAAGCGGTCGAGCTGCGCCTCCGGGAGGGGGTAGGTGCCCTCCATCTCCAGCGGGTTCTGCGTGGCGAGCACGAAGAAGGGCTGGTCGAGGGCGTAGGTCTTGCGGGCGATGGTGACCGACTGCTCCTGCATGGCTTCGAGCAGGGCGCTCTGGGTCTTCGGGGTGGCGCGGTTGATCTCGTCGGCCAGCACCAGGTTGGCGAAGATGGGCCCGCGCTGGAACTCGAAGCGCTTACCGCCCTTCTCGTCCTCGGCGATCATCTGCGTGCCGAGGATGTCCGAGGGCATCAGGTCGGGCGTGAACTGCACCCGCGAGAACTGCAGGTCGAGCGCGCGGCCGAGGGTGCGCACCAGCATCGTCTTGCCGAGCCCCGGCACGCCCTCCAGCAGCGCGTGGCCGCCCGCGAGCAGGCAGGTGAGCACCCCGTCGACGATCCCCTGGTGCCCGACGATCACCCGCCCCACCTCGGTGCGCACCGCCGCGAGGTCGCGCTGGAAGCGCTCGACGGACTCCTTCGGCGCCACCGCCACGACCTCAGCCTTCGACGCCATTCATTCCTCCCTCGGTCGGATCAACTGGAAATACCTTCGCACGTACGAGCGGAACCCCGGCGGCACCTCGCCCTGGTGCAGCACCTCGCGGGCCCGGTCCCAGTACGGCGAATACACCTGCCGGTAAGGTCGGCTCGCGAATCCCCCCGCCGCCGCCGTGCGGATCACCTGCGAGCGCGACGGCCCGTTGCCCGTCTGCTGCCCCTGCACCTGCACCGCCTGCGTTCGCCCGAGGGGGTTGATGGCCGCGCCGCGGAGGTTCTCGTCGTGCTGCGCCCCGGCCCCGCCGCCGCCGCCCGGCTCCTGCCCCGGCGGTCCGCCCGGGCGCTGCGGGCCCGGTGATGCTCCCGGCATCGGCAGCGGGACTCCGCCGCCGCCCGGCATCAGCACCATGCCCTGCGGCGGCCCGTTGCCCTGTCCGCCCGGCTGGAGTGCGCCCTGTCCCTGCGAGCCTCCCGGCTGCTGCCCCTGCTGGCCCGATTGCCCTTGCTGGCCGGGCTGGTTGCCCTGCCCCGGTTGCCCCTGCGTTCGCCCCTGCGGTCCGTTGGCGTTGCGCGAGAACTGCTGGAGCCGCATCTGCTGCCGCTGCCCGCCCTGTCCGCGCTGCTGGCGCATCAGCTCGCGAAGCTGCTCGAGCTGCTGCCGCAGCTCCTCGTTGGAGCGCTGCGACTGCTGCTCGTCGTGCATCCGGGAGAGCTCTTCGGCGCCGCGCTGGAGGTCGGCGCCCGCCGCCTGGAGGTCGCGCGCGAGGTCTTGCGCCGCCTGGGCGAGCTCGCGCTGGAGGTGCTCGGCTTCGCGCCGCTGCTCCTCCTGCTGCTGCTGCTCGCGGGTGAGCCGCTGGGCCTCGCTCTGTCGCCGCCGTAGCAGCGACTCCTCGGGCTGGGTGAGCGCGCGCTCCCGCTGCCGCTGGAGCATCTGCTCGACCTCGCGTCGGGCCTGCTCGACCTGCCGCCGGAGTTCTTCCGCGTCGGGGCGCGCCTCGGCCGCCCGCTGGAGCGCCTGCGCCGTCTGCTGCCGCTGCTGCGGCGTCATCGAGCCCTCGCGCATCGTCTGGGAGAACTCGCGCATCGCCTGCGAGGCCGCGCCCGCGTCGCCCTGGCGCAGCGCCTCGGCGAGCCGCCGGGTGGCCGGGTCGCGCGGGCTCATCTCGTCGCCCATCGTGCGCAGCGCCTCGGAGACGCGGCGGGCGGCGGCGGCGTCCTGGGCGGCGGCGGACTCCTGGAGGGCGGCGAGGCGACGGAAGGCCTCGTCGCGGTCGAGCCGGCGGTGCGCGAGGTCGTCGAGCAGGCGGGTGAAGTCCTCCGCCCCGCGGCGGGCCTCGTCGGTGCGGGCCTGCGCCTCGATCTGCCGGGCGGCCTCGCGGAAGGCGGCGAGGTCGTCGTCGTGGAGCTCGGCGGCGTCGCGGGTGAGCACCGCGGGAGGTAGGCGCGCAGGCCGGGGCGGGGTGCGCGCGGGAATGGGGACGCGGGCGACGAGGGCGAGCAGCGCGGCGAGCACGGCCACCACGCGGAGCTCGGGCGGGAGGCGCCACGGGAGCGCGGCGCGCACGTCGACGCCGCGGGCGTGGGCGGCCGCGTCGTCGATGGCGGCCTGCATGAAGGCCGTGCGGGCCTCCGGGGCGCGCTGGCGGAACTCCCACGCGATGCCGAGGCGGTCGTGGAGATGATGGTGGGCGTCGAGGCGCCGCGCGGCGTCGAGCGGGCGCACCGGGCGGAGGGCGTTGACCAGGGCGCCGAGGAAGGGGAGGCAGAGCGGGGCGAGGGCGAGCCCGACGGGGTGCGAGGTGCGGAGGATGTGAAGGCGGGTGAGCAGGACGAGGGCGACGGAGGCGCCGAGGGCGGGGACGGCGGCCGAGGCGGCGGCGCGGAGGGCGCGCTGCCATCGGACGCGGCGGGTGGCGACGGCGAGGACGGCGAGATCAGGGGCGGCGTCGGGCATCGTCGTCAGGAGTTCAGGGGGACGATGCACCGGGCCGCGGCGGGGCGCCAGTTGGGAGTCGCCCCGCCGGGGCCCTACGGCGGGACGAGCCCCAGGAGGTAATCGCGCGGCGTGGCGAAGCGCAGCTCCTCCAGGCAGGTGAGCCGCGCCGTCAGCGTGCGCTCGCCGTGGCGCAGGGTCACGGTGCCGTCGGCGTCGTGGCGGAGCGTGTCGTAGCCCCCGCGCGCGGTCGCCCCCGCGGCCACGGCGTACACCCGGCTGGTGCCCTCGCGGGTGGCGGTGAGGTCGGCGTGGTCGACGGTGTAGCTCGCGTCCGCGGCCCAGCCGAGGGGCGCGAGGGCGCCGCGCGCGGCCACGGTGATCGACGCGTCGAGGGCGTGGACGCCGAAGCCCACGTCGGGCGCGATGGAGGGGTCGGTGATGACCCGCAGCGTGGTGGTGGTGAGCGCCACGCCCGCAGACACCTCGCCGGTGCAGGTCTCCAGCAGCACGCGCCGCGCCCTCGCGAGCACGTCGTAGGGGACGGCCCAGCCCGCAGACTCCGCGGTCGCCACCCGGGGGGCGGGCTCGAGCGTGCGGGCCTGCTTCAGCACCAGGCGCGGGGGCTGGACGGTGCCGTCACGCTGCGCAGGCCAGCCCGGGAGCATGTCGTGGAACTCGAAATCGAGCGTGAGCGTGCGGGCCCGGCGGGCGACGGCGCGGGGGTTGTTCTCGCGGGCCAGCCATCGGCGGGTGACGTTGCTGGTGTCGGCGAAGAGGCGCTGGAGCACCTCGTCGGAGAGCAGGTCGCGGTCGGGCGCCCCGGAGGCGCGGCGCACCCGCTCGATGCGCACCGCGTCGCCGCCGCGGGCGCGGGCGAGGCGCACCACCTCCGGGAGGATCGTCGGGTCGGGGTTGGCCACGCTGCCGTCGCCGATCTGGACGTTGACCTCCAGGCGCTCGGCGTCGGGCGAGTTGGGGGGTTGCACGGTGAAGGTGCACACGCCCGTGGCGCGCTCGAGCGCGTCGTCGAAGCGCGGGTGCGAGAGCACGGCCATGGCGGCGGAGAGGTGGTCGATGCGCTCGGCCCGCCGCTCCTCGAAGGCCTCGAAGGACCAGAACGACCCCCACACCCGCAGGATGGATCGCTCGACGGTGCGCTCGCGGTCGGACGCGCGGGGCTGCGCGGCCGCGTCGAGGAAGCCCGTGTACGACTCGTACAATCCCGCGCCGTTGAAGCCCTCGATGTCCTCCACGTTGGACGACGAGCGGAAGCGCACGCCCTGGCTGATCGCGAGCGCCGCGAAGGCGGTGCGCAGCGAGCGCTCGATCTCCCCGAGCGCCGCGGGCGCGATGGGGGCCGACTCCACCGCGCCGCGGATGCCGCCGGCGCGGGCGAGCGAGCCGAGGGGGCCGCTCGCCGGGTGGTCGCGCAGGAAGGCCTCGACGAAGGCGATCTCCGCGGGCTGCGGGTTGCGCGCGCGGTACGTCGCCTCGCCCTCCAGCGCGATGCGCCGGACCCGGGCGTCGGCCTCGAAGGCCTCGTGGGCGAGGGCGGCGGCGATGCGCCCGCGCAGCGGCGCGAGGTGCTCGACGTAGGCCCGCACGGTGATCGACTGCGGCGCGTCGGGGCGCGCGAGGCCGGGCTGGTGGATGAGCGGGATCATCCCGGCGCACTTTCCGCCGATGGTGGACGCGAGCGCGGGGACCTCGTCGGGCGTGCGGCTCGTGAGGTCGATGACGTAGGGCATGGCGTCGACCGGGGGCGTGATGACGACGCGCGCGGGGCGCTCGACGAGCGAGCGGTACCGCCGGTACTGCTCGTCGGTGATGGGGGCGATGACCGCGCGGCCGGGGGCCTCGGCGTAGAGCAGCACCGGGGCGTAGCCGCGCTCGAGCTGGCGGAGCAGCGGGTCGTCGAGGACGCCCGCGACGTGCACGTTGGGGATCGCCCGGTTGCGGGCGAGCAGGTTGATGTGCGCGAGCGGGGTCTGCGGCGCGGCCGTGATGAGCCCGGAGAGGTTGGGGAGGTAGTCGGGCGTGGACTCCATCACGACGACGTCGGTCGGGGCGATGGAGCCGAAGGACTCGCCCGCGCGGATGATGCGCAGCGGCCCGGCGGCGATGCCCTCGCTGTACACCTCGCGGGCGCCGGGGACGACGATGTCGCGGTAGCGCAGGAGGCGGTCCCAGTTGGCGAGGCGGTCCTGCTCCATGCGGGCGCCGAGGGTCTCCTGCTCGGGCGAGCGGATGAGGAAGCGCAGCTCGCGGGCGATGTCGGGGGGCAGCCGGGCGCGCAGGGCGTCGAAGAAGACGACGAGCTCGGGGTGCCAGAGCTGGTCGCTGTACTCCAGCTCGAAGGCCCAGCGCTCGGGCGAGGCCCCGCGGGGCGGCACGCGGAGGAGGGTGGCGAGGCCGTAGCGCCGCGCGGCGCCGAAGGAGAAGTCGTAGAAGCGGTTGGAGTAGAGCCGGTCGCCGTAGAACGCGAGGTCGAGGGGGAGGATGGGCTGGGTGCGGGCCCACGCCGTGGCCTCGTCGATGGTGGCGAAGTGCAGGCCCCGCACGGGCTCGACGAAGTCCCCGGGGACGCGCGCGCCGTTGAGCAGGCGGAACCAGTACCACTGGTCGTGCAGGGTGTAGAAGCGGCCGTCGTAGAAGCGCGCGCCGCGGTTCTCGGGGTCGCCGAAGGCCGTGATGACGAACTTCGCCGTGGAGAGCCCGTAGGCCTGGACGGCGATCCGCTCGAAGTCCGCCACGGAGTCCAGGCGGGCGACCGTGTGATCGGCGAAGTCGGGCTCGACCACCACGTCGCCGGGCACGTCGCCCGCGTCGGTGCGGGGCGGCAGCGGGGTGTCACCGCCGCAACCCCCGAGGGCAGAGAGCGCGACGAGCGCGGCCAGGAGGAGCACGAAGGCGCGGGGCACGGGAGGGGCCATCAGGGGCGCCAGTGTCTCAAGGGCCGTGCCACGCGGCGAGCGCTACGGCGCGCGGGATTTCGTCGGAAACGTAGAGGCAGAGGGAGGGAGGGGCGGCGTGCCAGAGTGTGTCGCGGCGTCGGAGGTCAGCAGCCCGCGAGGGCGCAGAGTTCTTCGAAGGCCCCGTGCACGTCGTCGGCGAGGGCCTCGACGTCGGGCACGGCGTCGGGGTCGGCGTAGAGCCCGATGAACATCCCGCCGTTGTAGGTGAGGATGGCGACGCCGACGCCCTGGTGCGTGAAGAGGGGCACCACGGCGTGGATGGCCGTGAGCTCTGCGCGGCCGACGTAGAGGGGCATCTGGGGGCCCGGGACGTTGGTGATCGTGACGTTGAAGGCCCGCAGCATCGAGGCGATGCGGAACACCGCCGACACGATGTTGGGACCGCCGAGGTCGCCGATGCGCTCGATGAAGGCCGCCCCCTCGACCTCGTGCGAGGCGTGCTTGAGGTGCTCGCTCGCGCGGTGCACCGCGTCGTAGCGGGCCCTCGCGTCGGCCTCGCGGAGGGGTAGCGGCACCAGGACGAGCGAGATGTGGTTGCCGCCGCCCTCGTCGCCCTGGCGCGCGCGGAGGTCGACCGGCACCAGCGCGCGAAAATCCCGGAGGGAGTCCACCTCGTCGCCGCGCCGCGTGAGGTATCGCCGGAGCGCCCCGGTGACCACCGCGAGGGCCACGTCGTTGAGGGTGCCGCCGAGCGCGGTGCGCACGGCCTTGGCGCGGGCGAGGTCGAGCCGGGCGCCCAGGTACGCGCGGTGGGGCCCCACCTCGGCGGGGTTGATGGACGACGGCGAGGCGGGCACGAGGCCCTCGCGCAGCGTCTCGACGAGGCCGCCCACGATGTCCCGGGCGTGGGCGCCGCCGTCGCCGAGGGACACCCGCAGGTCGTGCAGCGCGTGCGCGACGGAGCGCGCGCTGTCGGCCGCGAGGGCGGTCACGATCTGGAGGGTGCCGGGCGGGGGTCGGGGCGTCCACGGCGCGGGCGCGGGGGTGTCGTCGCCGGGCTCGACCCGCAGCAGCGAGGCGAGCAGGCCGATGCCCGCGACGCCGTCGACCATCGCGTGGTGCACCTTGAAGATCATCGCGAAGCGCCCGCGGGAGAGGCCCTCGATCAGCCAGACCTCCCAGAGCGGGTGCCGTCGGTCGAGGGGCTGCGCGAACACCCGCCCCGCCATCAGCATCAGCTGGGCGTCGTCGCCGGGCTGGGGGATGGCCGCGTGGCGCACGTGGTAGTCGATGCGGTAGCGCGCGTCGTCGACCCACACCGCGCCGAGGCCCGGCACCTCGCGCACCACCTGGCGGAAGCGCGGCACGTCGCCGATGCCGGCCTCCAGCAGCCGCGTGAGGCGCGCGGCGTCGAGGGCGCCGGCGGGCGAGACGAGGTCAGCCCCCTCGAAGATCAGCACGGCGCCGAGGTGCATCATCAGGGCGCCGCCCTCGATGTCGAAGAACACACGGTCGGTCGCGGAGAGCTTGTCGACGTTCATCTCGGCACCTCACGGATGGCGCGGCGCTGGGCCACGGGGGCGCCGGTCGCCGCTGCGCACTCCAAGGATGTACCCCCGCCGCGCGCTCGATGGACTCCAATTCCCGAGTCGATGTGCGCGGGTGCCACAGTGCCCCACGCGCGACCCTCGGGGTGTGGCGCGGTGGCACTCCCCGGCCGGTCGGAATGCGCGCCGCTCAGCGATGAAAATCAAGCGTGGCATGACGTAAGCGTTGGGGCGTCCCCGGGAGGAGTGTGACCCCATGGACAGACTTCGATGGCCGCAAGGCCCGAGGGCGGTGGGCGGAGCGTGGGCGACCGCGATGCTCACCGTCGTCGGGGCGATTTCGTGTGAGCCCGGCGCCGTCGCGACGGCCGACGCAGGACCCGACGATCGGGTTCTGTCCGCGGGCTGCCAGCTCGACGACGACTGTGCGAAAGACCCGGGCGGACAGTACTGCGACACCGCCTCCGGCCGCTGCATGCGGTGCCCCTCCGACGGCGGCTGCCGCGATGCGAGCGCGGGCGGGTCCGACGTGGGGGTCGTCCGGGACGCGGGGGCCGTCCGAGACACGGGGGCCGCCCCGGATGCGGTGAGCCTGCGGGACACGGGGACCACGCTGGACACGGCGCGGCCCGTCGATGTCGGCGATGCGGGCGCCGCCGGTGCGCGGCGCTTCGACCCGGGGCCCGATCGCTACGGCGGCAGGCAGTGCCCTGCGGGACAGGTCCGCTGCCCCGTCACGGCCTTCCGCGACGAGCCCGCGGCGTGGCACCGTTGCACGCCGTCGGTGGGCGGGCAGTGCCCCGCGCCGGACATCATCGTGCGCCGCGAGTGGATCGCCGACGACACCGACGAGCCCACCCCCAACATCCTCCGTATGACCCTGACCCGCTTCCGCCCCACCGACCCGGAGGTGGCCGAAGGGTGCGTGCGGGGCATCGGCTGGCGTCGGCTGCTGCGCTTCAACTTCGCGGCCGTGAACATCGGGAGCGGCCCGCTCAACCTCGGTCGCCCGGACGAGAACGACCGGGTGCACTGGGAGTTCTTCACCGCGCATGGTCACTTCCACGCGCGGGGCTGGGGCGACTACGCGCTGCGCACCCTCGCCGGGGCCGACGCCGTGCGCGGGCGCAAGCAGTCGTTCTGCCTGGAGGACAACATCCGCGAGGAGGGCGGCGACCCCGCGCTGCGACGCTACGCCCCGCCGCTCTGCGAGCTCTTCAGCGCGGAGCAGGCCTACGAGGATCGCCCGGAGTTCGGCCTGAGCCCGCTCTGGGGCGACGAGTACCCGAGCGACCTCTCGTGCCAGCGGCTCGACGTGGGCCCCGAGCGGGCGAGCGACGGCGCCGACTACGTGGCCGACGGGATCTACAACCTCATGGTGGCGGTGAACGTCGGCGACGGCACCGCCACGCCCCTGTACCGCGAGTCGAACTACGCGAACAACAGCGCGTCGATTCGCGTGGAGCTGCGCGCCCTCGGCGCCCGCCGCTGCGCCGACACCGCGGGAGACGCCTGCCCGGGCGGGGCCGCGCGGCGGACCTGCGAGGGCGCCTGCCCGTAGCACCGGGCGCTCCGCCATCACGGGACCTGCCCGCGCGGCGTTCACTTCGGGACACATCTCTCAGAACAGCTCATTTTCTTGCGTCTCCTGGGGGCACCCACGTCGTTCGCCTAACCTGCGGACCGGGGTTTGGCGTCCGCCTGCACCCCGGGCAAGCGAGAGCGGGCGCCCGCTCCGCGGGCTGTCGAACAGGAACTCCGTCGACCTCCCGGCCAGAGCGTTAGAGCGGTTCTCCAACACGTCTGGTACGCGTTCAGCGACCTCACCCCCCAAACCCCCTCTCCATGAATGGAGAGGGGGAGCAATGAGCGA
>CAIOSS010000384.1 GCA_903860995.1 uncultured delta proteobacterium
GCTCGCGGGACGGTGTCCTGCTGATAATAGGCGTTCCGGTAACTGGAGCGGATCCGTGCCAGCGAGGGTGCCGCGTTGGCTTACCTATACCCCGAAGCGCACGTCGATCTCCGGCTCGATCAACGAGCAGCTCGACGCCCTCGGTCCACCGAAGCCCAAGGCGAAGCCCAAGGCGAAGCCCAAGGCGAAGCCCAAGGCGAAGCCCAAGGCGCCTGCGAAGCGGAAGGCTGCCGGGGGCTAAGGGCGGCGCAGCAAAGTGCTCGGGCTGAACGGCCGTACGGTATCCCGGGACCGCTGGATCTCCCAGACTCGCCGCATGAAGCTCGCAGCGGACGTGACGAAGGTTCTGCAGGAGACGGCTGCGGTGCTGACTGGAAGCGACCGTCGCCTGTTCATGGCGCGGACCGTGCGCGACCTGTTCGACGGAGTCATGAACCGAGCGGTTCGCGCACTGGACTGGGACGAGCGGACGTTGCGCAAGGGCAAGAACGAGCTGCGCTCCGGTATCGAGTGCCTCGATGGTCGCTTCGGCGGGGGCCGTCCGTCGGCTCAGTCGCGCCTCCCGAACCTGATGCGGGATCTGCGCGACATCGTCGATGGTCAGAGCCAAACCGATCCCCGGTCTCAAACACAGAGGCTCTACACCCCGCGCCCTTGAACGGCGCCGGGACTTCAAGCACGATCGCTTCCACGGGGCATCCTGCGACGTTCGAGTTGTAGTATCCCCGCCCTCGCACGACTCTGCCCTGCCTTCATTCTCTTCCGACAGGAGCTCCTGCCCTCCCAGCGGAATGGGAATCACACCCTCCCGGATCTGAGACCATCACACCCTCCCCTCCCCAAAGGTTGAGACGATCGTACGGAGAAGCCCATGACCATGACTTTCGATCAAAAGATTAGTTCCGGAAGCATCATTACCGAACAGATTCCCCGAGCCGTTCGTGGTTGTTCGACGACCGGGCAACAGAAAATTGTATTCACTGATGGACCGGGAATTTTCCTCCATGACTCTGGGGGCCTCGTCTCTGAGCCCCGGTATTGGATATTGGAAGGCTCCTTGTTGGTACTGGGGCAGACCTGCAACCCTGTCTGGGTGGGGTCTCCTCCTTCGTTACAGATTGACCTCGCTTTCTCGCCCTTGGTGTCCGTGCAGGTTGAGGTTTCGGGAGCGGCGGCGGAGCTTGTCGTCAGGCAGATTCTCGAGCGCATTTTTCCGCCGCAAGTCGAGATGCCTTTCACGGGTCCTTCGCTCCACGAACTACGATGCGTGTTTGCGCCCGAGGCAGCTGCGCGGCGCAGCGCGATACTCGCCTCTCGAGATCTCCATCCAAACTTGCGCGATCTCATGGAGACAGGAAAAACCAGCGTTCATGTACGGATAAGCGGCGGTCGCATGTGCCTGCGGCGCTACGACACGGCTCCACTCTTCGACTTGCCGCTGAAGACCTTGGGACTCCAGCGTGAGGGCGAAACGGGGCTCGCGATCACCGGGCGTCCGCTCGTCTGCGGTCAACCAGTGGAGAGTCTGCATCTCTGTCTTCAGACATCTGGGTCAATAGACGCAATCCTGGCTGCTGCAGGGCCGGTGGTGGCTTCATCCCCGGGCGATCGCACCTTCGCGGGTACGGTACGAATCACCGGGTCTTTGGGGGGTCGAGCGGTGGATGCAATCCCCTTTGACATCGTGGTCGGTCCCGGTTGGCTTGAACTCCATGACCCGGCCACGAGCAATTGCTTGCATCGCTTCGACCTTGCTTCTCCGAGTCTCGCGATCGAGGGTCGGTCCGACGCATTTCTGCTCGCGGATGATACCTTCGGACCGCTTCGTATCGAGGTGCCGTCGCCTGCCTTTGCGCAGGTGATGCAGTCTCATCGGGCACTCGCTGCCGCCGCTCGCCGCTCGATGGAGGTCGGTCCGTACGTAGCGAGTTCGACGGAAGGATTTCCACAGAAGATAAGGGTGGGTTCAAAGGGCATCGAGGTAATGTCGCCGTGGTCTTCTCACTCAATTGCTCACGACCGAGTCGATTCCATCGGGACCATTCACTCGATCGATGAGACGTCAGTGATGACGATTGAAATTCGTGAAGAGCAATCACCGCTGCGACTTCATGCCCGAACGCCCACCCTCGAGGGGATTCATGCCGCGGTGCAAACCTACCGCGTCTTCGGTGGGGCGGCACGCGATCCAGCACGCTTCGCGCGTGCGCTTTTGGAGTTAGAACGCGACTGGTTTCTCCATGTGGTGTTCACTCCCTTCATCGGATTCGAGGAGGCTCTCGCGGTGCGGCGCAACTCCGCTCATGTGACGGCAGCCGGAGATACGGATGGAATTTCCGATCCAGCGGAGGTCGTGAAGTTATTTTCCGATGCTGTACCGCTGCTTCGCGAGCACCTGGATGCCGTGACTGGATCCCTCGCACAGCATGTAATGGTGGGTGATCGTCGTCTCTTCACGCGTGCGAAACTTGCGTGGCCGGATGGGCTTTCGAGTGTCCAAGAACTGCACATGCGGGCATTTGCCAGCCTGGTGCCGCTGACGGGACAAGTCGCGCGACTCGAGCGAGAACTGCCGCGTGGCGCCCAGCGGAGTGGCGCACTCGCGGGCTCGTCGAAGACCGTGGCGGGCCTGGGAGCGGCAGCCTCGCTCGGTCTGGGTCTTCTGACCTTGAACCCGATGGCGATGATCTCGGGCGCCGCTCAAGCAGGCCGTCTCGTGACCGGCGGGTCGCAGCGTCGCACCGACGATGAGCAGCGCCAGCGCGGGCTTGCGCTGTCACTCGTCACCACGTGGGACTATCTCCTCCGCACTATGGTTCCGATGGTGGCCCCGCGTTTCGAGAGTCTCATATTGGAACCCCGCTCTCGCCTTTCGGAGACATTCCTGAAAGTTGCTGGCAGCAAGCCTGGCCCACACGCAATCACGTCACTGGCGCACCGATCCGCAAAACTGGAAGCCTTTCGCATCTTTCCCGAAACTGGCGCAGGGACGCGGCCGCGGCGCATCTCGCTAGACCTCCTCGCCGGTCTGCGCCGTGACGCGGCGACCGCCCGTTTCAGTTCATTCTGAACCAATCACGGCCTAGTGGACCGTTTGATAAGTTCTTACCGGTAGTCACTGGCCATGACGGAAGATCCACTCGTCCATCTTTGCGCGAGTCCACGACCACTGGAAGGGGTGCGCGAAGAGTCGGTTGTACTCCCGCCAGCTCGCATCGAGATGCGCGACGAGCGCGTCGCGGCTCGGCCAGTCACCGCGTTTGAGGTACCGCGCCCCGAAGGCGCGAAGGAGCAGCTCCGCCTGGTCGAGCCACGAGGCGTGGGCTGGCGTCAGGAGGGTGCGAACCCGCGGGTATTGAGCGTGAAGGAAGGCAGTCGTGGCCGCGGCGATGTGGCTCGATCCGCCGTCCCAGATCAAGTGAATCCGTCGTGCTGCGCGATGGTCATGGAACAACTCGACCAGGGCAGGTCGCAGATGATTGCTGTCGTTGGCATCGAGGCACCAGCCACGCATCTGGCCGTTGTGGACGACCAGCGCCACGAGGAAGTTGACCGTTCCATGTCGGATGTACTCGAACTCTTGATGCTCAATCTGTCGCGGTCGCATCGGGTTGGTCGGATGCGTCCGTTCCAGGGCCTGGAGGTTGGGCATCTCGTCCAGACAGATCACCACCTCGTCGCTTCGGGCGAGATTCTTGGCATTTTCGTAGCACCAGAGCACCGACGCAGCTCGCTCCCGGAACTTGGCGTCGAGCGTCGGTGTCTTCCAGTAGCGCGAGCGATGCGGCTGCAACTCGGCGTAGCGGAGGATCAACGAAACCGTGGAATGGGCGATCCGCGGGACGATGCCGCGAGCCATCGCGATCTGGGCGAGGCTGCGCGTCGCCCAGTGGGTCATGTGCAGGCCAATGCCCGCTGGGGCACAGCAGGCCAGTTGCTCGATCTCAACACGCTGCAGGGGGGGAAAACTTCCGCGGTCGCCCCGACCGGGAAGCGTCTTCGAGCCCGTCGATCCCAACGGCTTCGTAGCGACGGCAGACGTTCCAGATGGTCTTGGATGTCACCTCCAAGCGGTTCGCCAACTCCTGCACGATCGTCGCCGGATCTGTCATCTCCAGGAGAATGCGTGCCCGGCGCGCGAGGTGCTGTCCTGTGTGGCCATCCCGAACCAACCGCTCCAGGAGCAGCCGATCCTCTCCAGTCAACTCGACCAATCGTGGGGGATGCCGCCTCATTCTCCGAGGGTTACCACCAAGCGGCGACTACCGGTAAAAACTTATCAAACGGTCCACTAGCATACTCCGACTTCACACGGCCGCGTGATGGTCGTGAAGCGGGATCTCCGTATCGATCTCCCCATCGCCGTCGCTGTCATAGTAAGCGACATCAAGAGTGCCGTCGCCGTCCACATCATGTTGGATCACATCGAGCGACCCGTCGCCGTCGATATCGACTCCCATCACGTCGCAGTGACCATCGCCATCGATATCGATCCCGATGAGATCCACTGATCCATCGCCGTCCAGGTCGGCTCCAATGACATCGATGCGCCCATCGCCGTCGCTGTCGATGCCCACGGTATCGATGCGCCCATCGCCGTCGCTGTCGATAGCATTCAGATCGACGGCTTCGTGTCCGTCAGCATTCAAGGCGAAGTGATGGCCCGTTGCATCGTCTGCCGAGTCCATGCTCGCAAGATCGGTCCCGTCGTGGTGATCGAGATCGACCGGCAGCACACCTGCAACGGACTCGTGATCATCATCGTTTTCCAAGAGAGTCTCTGACTCGATACCTTGTTCTAAGTCGACACCGATGATCCCGCTCATGGTCTCTCCTTTGCTGAGGTAAAGCCCAGCGTTCTGTCATCTGCGATGAGAACTCTCGTCCCTGTATGGCGATGGCGTCAAGGGAGAAAACAGGCCATGCGTCGGCTACCCGTCGATCTGCGTCATGCCTGAACGGACGTAGCGCCATCCAGGAGATCCCAGGGGGTTGAACGCACGGTCCGTCCGGGGGCATGAGAGCGGTTCTCTACGCCAACCTTCGCGCCACGAGGCGGACCGTGCTCCTCACCACTGCCCAAGTTGCACCGACGACGCAAGGGCGTCGTGCCTCGCGTCCCTTCTCTCGCTTCGAGCGGACCGACGCCAACGCCCTCGCGGAGGCCTCCACGACGAGTGGCGCCGCCCGGCTGCGGGGGAGAAGGCCTGGACGTAGGCGCGGAGGTTCTCGCCGATGTGATCCTGGTCGCCCATGAGCTTCTTCAGGCATCCATTTCACGGTGCTGTGACATCGATTCTCGCCGGGACCACCAATTGCGCCAGTTCGAGGAGTCAATGTTGTGACTTCCGAGTTCGCGCTTCGTCGAGCAAGCGTTTGGTCGACACGTGGGTTTCGCCCTTGAAGCGGGTGCGCGGAGCCGGGGTCTTCTTCACCCGTGTCTTCGCCTTGGGGAGTCGCCGTAGATCGACGTGCCGGGCCAGCGCCAGCATGA
>CAIOSS010000385.1 GCA_903860995.1 uncultured delta proteobacterium
CGCACGCGCCCGCGCGTCGCCCGCCGCGCTCCGCCGCGCGCGCTCCAGGGCCACCGCGCGCCGACGCACCCGCTCGGCCACCGGGCGCACCACCGTGAGCCCGCCGACGGTGCCGCCGAGGCCCGCCAGCGACGGAGGACCGCGCAGCACCAGCCTCTCGCCCACCCGCAGCACCAGCGGCCGGTCGGTGCTCACCCGCGCCAACGCCTCGGCGCCCGGCTCCAGCGAGTCGCCCTCGAGCAGCGACACCGTCGCCAGCGCGTAGGTCGCCCCCGCGGCCACCTCCAGCTTCGTGCGCCGCCCCAGCGCGCGCCGCGTCTCCGGCCGCAGCCGCACCGTCGCGTCGAACGACGTCGTGACCGCCACCGCCCCCTCGCGGAAGAGCCACTGCCCCCGCGGAACCTCCGCCACCTCCAGGCCCGCCAGGTTCACCGCCACCCGCGATCCCGCGCGCGCCTCGGTCATCGCCGCCCCGTGCGCCTGGAGCCCGCGCACCCTCGCCGCGAGCACCCGGTGCTCCGGCCCCGTCGGACCCACCGCCACGACCTCGCCCTCGCGCAGCGTTCCGGCCACCAGGGTGCCCGTCACCACCACGCCAAAACCCTTGCGCGCGAACACCCGGTCGATGGGCATCACCGGCGCCCCGCTCGCGTCCCGGGGCGCCACCGACGCCGCGCCCAGCGCCGCCCGTAGCGCCTCGACGCCGGTGCCCTCCTTCGCGCTCACCGGGATCACCGGCGCCCCGTCGAGGGCCGTGCCCCGCAGCACCTCGCGCACCTCCTCGATGGCGAGCTCGATGAGGTCCTCGCTCGCGAGGTCGCACTTCGACAGCGCGCACACCCCGCCGCGGACGCCCACCAGGTCGGCGATGGCGAGGTGCTCCCGCGTCTGGGGCATCACCCCCTCGTTGGCCGCCACCACCAGCAGCATCAGGTCGACCCCGCCCGCCCCCGCGATCATGGTGCGCACGAAGCGCTCGTGCCCGGGCATGTCGATCACCGCCGCGCGCCGCCCGTCGTCGAGGGTGAGCGCCGCAAAGCCGAGCTCGATGGTGATCCCCCGGGCCTTCTCCTCGGGCAGCCGGTCGGTGTCGACCCCCGTGAGCGCCTTCACCAGCGCGGTCTTGCCGTGGTCGATGTGCCCCGCCACGCCCACCACCAGGTGGCTCGAGCCCGTCTCTGCTGCGCTCATGTGCGCGCACCATACCCCACGCGCCCCGGGTCGCCCTGGGCTCTGGTAGCGTACCGTCCCATCATGCGTCTCCCGCGAGCCCTCGTTTTACTCCCCCTGGTACTCACCGCCTGCGACGACACCTCCGACGCGCCCCCGGTCGACGCTTCGGTGGACGCCCCCGGCAACGACCTCGGCCCCGCCGACGCGACCACGGCCGACATTCCCGTGGTGACCGAAGACGTCCCGCCCGCGGACGTCCCGCTCACCATCGAGCCCTTCGACCCGTCCCCCCGCGGATCGTTCCCGCCGGGCTTCCTCTGGGGCTCGGCCACGGCGCCGTACCAGATCGAAGGCGGACTCGAGCGCACCGACTGGGGCCAGTGGGAGCGCATGCCCGGCCGCATCCTCAACGGCGACCGCGCCAACAACGGCCCGCAGAGCTACACCAACTTCGCCGCCGACCTCGACGCCCTCGTCGCCACCCACCAGAACGCCTACCGCTTCGGCTTCGACTGGTCGCGCGTCTTCCCCACCCGCGCCGCGTGGGACCGCTGCGCCGCCGCCCGCGCCCGACCCCTCACGGAGTTCATGACCGAGTGCCGCGCCGCGGCCGACCCCGACGGCGTCGCCTACTACCACCGCGTGCTCGACGCCGTGGCCGCCCGGCGCCTCGTGCCGATGGTCACGCTCTACCACTTCGTGCTCCCCGACTACCTCAACGACCTCTCGATGCCCTTCGACACGCAGGGCTTCGTGCGCGACGGCATCGTCGACGACTTCGGCGCCTGGGCCCGCTTCGCCGGCGCCGAGTACGGCCGCCAGGTCGACTGGTGGATCACCCTCAACGAACCCCTCGTCGTCGCCGCGGGTGGATACCTCCAAGGGGTCTTTCCCCCCGGCGCGCCGCTCAACTTCGCCCGGGTGCTGCGCCTCGTGGGCAACATGATCCGCGCCCACGCCCGCGGCTACGACGCCCTCCACGAGGCCGACACCTTCACCGTGGCCGGCAACGCCGACGCGGGCGTCGGGGGCACCGGCGGGCGCCCCGCGCTGGTCTCCATCGCTACGCACAACCGGGTGTTCCGCGCCGAGCGGCCCGGCAACCCGGCCGACGAGGCGGGCGCGCGCGCGTCGTCGTACGTCAACAACGACCTCTTCATGAACGCCATCGTCCGCGGCGACCTCGACGCCGACGCCGACGGCACCCTCACCGGCCCCAACGACCGCACCAACGACCCATCGCTCCGCGCCCGCGCGGACTTCATCGGGCTCAACTACTACGGGCTCTCCCTGGTGCGCGGCCTCCCGACGCTGCCCATCCTCCGCGGGCTACCGCAGCAGGTCTCCCTCCCCACCCCGCTGCCCAAGTCCGACCTCGACTGGGACCTCTACCCCCAGGGGTTCCTCCTGGTGATGCGCGAGCTTCGGCGCTTCAACCTCCCGGTGCTCATCACCGAGAACGGCCTCGCCGACGCCTCGGGCACCAACCGCCCGCGCTACCTCGCCGAGCACCTCGCCATCGTCGCCCGCGCCATCCGCGAGGGCCTCGACGTGCGCGGGTATTTCCACTGGTCGATCATCGACAACTTCGAGTGGGCCGAAGGCTTCTGCGCCCGCTTCGGGCTGTACACGGTCGACTACCGCAGCCCCGCCCGACCCCGCGTCCCGACCCCCGGCGCCGCCACGATGCGCCGCATCATCGACGACAACCAGGTGAGCGACGCCCTCCTCCGCGAGGTGCCCGCGTACCACCCGCCGACGCTCTGCCACCCGCGCCCCGACGCCGGGACTTGACCCGCCGCAGCGCCCTCGCCGCGCTGCTCGCCGCCCTCGTCGCGGCCTCGACCGTCGCGGCGCAGGGTCGCGCCCGCCGCCATCGGGCGCCCCTACGATCCCCCGCGTACCCCGTCGACCTGCGGCTCCTCCGGGTCGAGCGCGCCTCCGCCGTCGACGCCCGCCTCGCCCTCCCGACGGTGCTCCCCGCGATCACCCGCTGCGTCGACCAGGCGCGCGCCCTCGACCCGGGCCCCCTCTCCGACCTGCGCCGCGTCGACGTGGTGCTCCGCCTCGCCCTCTCCGGCCGTGCCGCCGCGGTCGAGCTCGACCCCCCGGTGCTCGCCCGGGGCCTGTCCGCCTGCCTCGGCGACGCCTTCCTCACCTGGCGACAGGCGCGCGTCTCCGAGCCCCGCGCGTCCGTCTACCTCGGCCTCGTGCTGCGCCCGCCCTGAGCCCCCATAGGCGTTAGAGCGGTTCGCCACCGCGTCGGGTACGTGACCTCACCCCCAGCCCCCTCTCCATGAATGGAGAGGGGGTCGGAGTGGGACGAGATCGCTTGAATTCTCGC